>JAEDGW010000108.1 GCA_016297325.1 Coprococcus sp.
GTTTTTCCATCTTGTCAATAGCCTCTGTGACTGGTCCATTACATCCAAGTTCCTTGAGACCTTTAAGGCAAGCAAGTGTGCCATATGTAAGTATGCACTGCTCCTCTTTCATCTTCTTGATCTCCGCATCCTGTTCATTCTGCCTCGCATACCATTTGTATATAGATATGAGCAGGCCACCTATGGCCAGCAGTGCTCCAAGCACTTTGCCAACCTCAATGATAGTGTTAGTGTCTATATACACTTACACCACACCCCCAGTCATAGCCAGAGCCGGGGCTATACAGATGAGGACCATCACTATTGATCCTTTTGTAGGAGCCTCATTGCTGGCAGTAACTGAAAAAGTACACGTTCCGTCTTTTATTGTGTAATCGTAAGCCTTGAATGTACATCCGCTGGAAATACTCTTTACAACACCTATCACAGCATTAGTTCCGGCTGGCACGGTAAAAGTCTGGGTATCGGTCGATTCTATCGGCAGAGAGCCTTCTGTGAATGTGAATTTCTGGCTGAACGCTTTAGATATAACCCTGCCTGCACACGCTATCTTTGTCACCTTAACAAGTTCGGCCTCATTTGCATCAGCCTTTTTGCTTGCACTTGTAGCAGTGGAATATGCATCTTCCGCACGGTCGTTTGCAGCACCGGCATCTGAAAGCGCATTTTTTGCGATATTGTTCGCATCGCTCGCCTCGTTCATGGCTCTTGAGGCCACATTAAATGCGCTCTGAACGTCGTTCTCTACCACCTGTATTCTTTCGTCTACTTCAGAGGCGGTATATACATCTCTTAACCCTGCCTTGTCTTCAAAGCAAGGCAGAATAGGAGCTTCTGCTACTGGATCCCCTACTGTAAATCCTGTTATAGGCACAGTCCAGAGTGGCATATCAGCTATTCTATCCATTCCGATCGTCCCGACTACATAATTAGGCTTGGTAGGTGAATCCGCTACTGCGTCCCCTTTGATAACCACCAAAGTCATAGCCTCTAGGCCATCATCATCTATTGTGTACCTTGCCACTATCCTATCGATTCTATTATAGCCTGCCGCACCACTCTCAATTGCCATGTCCTCATATTCCCCTGGGAGGATCCTTGCGTGACATCCCTGAAACAATATATCACAAGGCATTATCCTCATAGTATTAGCATCAACCACCTGCGGCTCACTATATCTGCCTGACAAAAAGCCGTCATTTCCCCAGGCAGCCATGTTTAGCGCCCTGTCGTCTGCGCTTGTAACATGGGGTTTCCCTGTCTTACCGGTAATTATCTTCATATTGTTCATACCACCTTTCTCTTACACTGAATACTCAATGTCTATGCTGTTATCATCTATCTTAGCTATGATATTTGTGATCTGCCTTTTTACGGTTGCTCCTGTAAACTTCTCTGTGCCACCTGTGATGTCTCCTATCTGCATCGCCATGTCTGGCAGAGTCATATCCAGACGGTCTGCATTCAGCTCCTGAAGTCGTGCTATACCTCCGGATTTAAGCTCATCCATATCTGCCGCTGAGCTATAATCATACACAGCGGTTCTTTCTTCAAAGCCTTTGAATACCTGTGTATCCGTTATATTTCCTCTTTTATCAACATACAAATGCAGTACCTGTCTATCTTTGAGCTCCCCTTGACCAAGGCAAATAAGATGATTATATCTGTTCTTGATCTGTGTGATATTGTAATTTATGTCAGATCTCATGCAGTCTTTATCCTCTGTATAGTCATGAGGCTCAACACAGCTCATAGTCACCATGCCATTTAATATTGTGATTCTTAATATCTTGTTCTGCGCTGATATAAGTGCACATATTCCATCGTAGAGACTTATATATCTATTAAACTGATATGATAATATGTTCCATGACTCACCTGTCATTCTATAAATGCTGCTAAGTCCAGCCTCTTCAATGAGCTTGTTGATCACTGTAACTGCATCACCTGATACTTTCTTATAATCTTCTCCTTGAGGCGGTTCGATTATCTTATCACACAAGATGCCTCTGAGATTCCGGCCGGTATATCTTATCTCCCTATCTGCAGTGACAACACCTATCTTATCTACTATCCCGCCATATTCGGTACCATTGATATACCACCATGAGCCATCCTGTAAAATATTATTATCTTGAGCAACTGTTATTTCAAAATCCTTATTAACCGCAACATCCACGTCAGCCGAAAAGCTATGCAGTGACCCCATCTCTTCCCGCTGTTTATTTGTGTATATGAGTTTTACCATTTAGGTTCGCCCCTTTCATGGATCAGCGTCAGTTCAAAATCCATCTTACTGTTCCAAGACACTGTATGATATCCAGGTTCTATTTTTTGAAACACATCATAAACCCTATCTCTGTATCTATACATGTTATGCTCATTGCCATTTGCACTAACTAAAGTTATTGTGTCAGAAACTGTGTCAATAACAAGCAACTCTCCTGATGCAACTGTACAATTCACGCTGTATCTATGATTATCTATGTATATACACGGATCAATCACAGGTCCGATTATCCTTAATCTAAAATCGCAGCTTTTGATGTCATCCACGTCTATTCGATGTCGATTGTCCAGTCCTCTACTATAATCATACTCATAGTCATAGTCGTACCCCTTGCCTGTATCTGCCGCATTATCATGCAAGAATTTAATTGTTTCCAACTTACGCCAGGAACCCTTATCTGCGACTATCTTAAGCGACAGATTCATCGTCGTATTGGTGTCTAAGTAATTACTTTTCGCCGAACTGAATACATAACACTCAAGATAGTAATCTCCTATATAGAGCTTTCCTTTCTGTTCTGCTATGATATCTTTTTCACAAACTTCATACAGTCTATTCTTAAGATCGATACACTTCTTCTTATTTTCTGCTGATATAACAACAGGGATGGTCTTTGAGACCACCCCCTTTCTAAAGTTCTCAGCACGGCTTCTGTCACTGTCATATGTCCATTCGTAATCTCTGAGATCATTGCTGTTTGCAAATATTCCTTTCTTGCCAAATTCTACAACTTCTCCGAGATGATTCACATATTTAAGCTGTTCAAGCATTTCTCACCATCCTTCCGAACTCTCTGCCGTCAAGCTTCAGTCTTACTCCATCGACAAGGGCATTAACCATATACTCATACATACTTTCATCTATGTGTCTAACAACATCAAGAATCAAATAGAGCACCTTAGTAAGCTCCGTCTCATTTGCAGCAGTTCTTCCTGTTGCTTCTGACATCTCGTCAGCTACTCTCTTGATCCACTCCGTATTCTTCTCAAGTGGTACCACAGCCTCAGCTCCATTACCCTCAAGGATACCGACCTGACCTTTCTTGAGCACACCACCTTCTTCAAGCTGAGGTGCATTAAGCTTATCAAGTTTGCTGATTGATACACCTGGTATTGCATTAATAACTGATATTGCAACATTTATTGCTGATATAAATCCGTTAATAATCTTAGTTGCCGTGCTTAATATACCATTGATGGCCGATGTAACAGCACCCTTGACACCATCAGCTATCGCTGTTCCAACTTTGCTGAATATATCCTTTATCTTCTGCCATGTTTCCGAAAAGAAATTGACTATCGGTGAAAATGCATTCTTGATTCCCTCCCAGGCTTTGCTGAATATATTCTTAAACCAAGAGCCAACAGAACTAAATATCGACTTTATCCCACTCCAGATTCCACTGAAAAATCCTGTTACCAAAGACCATACAGCTTTTATGTTGTTCCAACCAGTAGAAAATGTCTCCTTGAACCAAGAGCCAACAGAACTAAATACTGACTTTATCCCGCTCCAGATTCCACTGAAAAATCCTGTTACTGCAGACCATGCTTTTTTTATGCCATTCCATGCTGCGACAAATGATTCTTTGCAATTTTTTATAGCTGCAACTATAACCTTTATAGCCGCTTTAAGAACTACAGACAGCAAGTTACATAACCACGTCAGAACCGGCTTCAAAACAGATAGTATACTCTCTGCTATAGTAGATATGACTTCTATTATCGGAGGCAGAATGATCTGTATAAGGCTCATCAGTGCTTCGACTATAGGCATAATCACCGATAAGAGCTGGGTGACAGGCTCTAAAATCTGAGCTATCAAATCAATTATCGGTGACATCAAGCTCCAGAACATAGGTAACAAGTTAATAAATGGTTCTATTATTGATGTTATAATCGGCAGAGCAAGTTCGACAATCTGAGTTATCACCGGCAACAACGTATTAAGTAGCTGAGTAATAACCGGCAGGATCTGCTGCACCAGCTGCATCAAAGGATCTGCAAGCTGCAGAACCATCTGCAAGATCTGAGTTATAGACGGCATAAGTGCCACTATTATATTGCTTATAGCTGGCAGCAAAGTCTGCACTATCTGCATGATCGGCGGTATAAACTGGCTTATCTGCTGCACTATCTGTACTATAAACGGTGTAAGCTGATTTATCATTGCTATGACAGGATTGATCATAGTCACTATCGACGGTAAAAGTGCGATAATGGGGTCTAAAATGTCAGATACCAACGGAAGTACCGCCTGGATGATCTGAGTGATCGGCGGCATCAGCATATTTATAGCACTTGTTAATGGTGGCAATATGGACTGTATAATCTGCATCAACGGTGGCAATAAAGTATCCACCAGCGTTAATATATTCATTATGACCGGCTCTATCACTGCCAATATTCCCGGCAAGACAGACGTTAAAGTACCGGACAAAGTTCCCAGCAACGACGCAATAGACTGGCCTATCTGACCGCCTATTCCAGGCAGTAACGCTTCCAATATACTTGGGAGATTGTTGACTACCTCAGACAGCAACGATGTCGCTCCCTGTATCAGCGCTGGTAATAATTGTTCGATAAGCGATGGAATGTATGGCACAAGCTTTTGTGCAAGTTCTGATATGCCTGTAACCACTCTTGGTAATGTATCTGCTATTCTTGGTACAAGATTGTCAGCAGCGGCCACGACCGAATCAACAAGATTGTTTATCAGCACTCCCATATCCTGAGATGGGTCAGCCATACCTGTGAGCAGATTCGTCCATGCGGACTTCATCATGCCGATGGAACCCTGTATTGTCGTGGCTGCTTCTTTTGCGGTGGTTCCCATAGCTGCAAGAGCCTCTTCCTGCGTCATGGTTCCATTCTTCACTGCCTCAGCCGCTTGTTCAGCAGTAAGTCCAGATATTCCCATCTCGACCTGAACTGTGTGAATAGCCTCAATCATCTTATCGAATGACACACTATTGACGTTATCTGCTGTCACAGTCATTGTGTCACCAAGTACACCAGAATCATTGATAAGTCTAGCCATCTCGGATGCAGTGCCGCCATAACCAAGCTTGAGGTTATCAAGCATAGTGTAGTTTTGCTTTGCAAAACCCTGATATGCATTCTGTATAGATGCCATATCAGTTCCCATCTTGTTGGCATTATCAGCCATATCTACAATAGCTGTGTTTGCCACTTCAGCTGCCTGTGCTGTATCGCCTTCCAGACCTTGCAGCAGCGACGCTGAAAAGCTCGTTACAGTGTCCATGTAATCATTCGCCGACAATCCCGCCGTCTTATATGCATTATTCGCATACTCAACAACCTTATCTGAACTGTCCTTGAACAGTGTCTCAACACCACCAACAAGCTGCTCGTAGTCCGCATACTCGCTTACAGCCTTAGCAGTAATGCCAGCTATTCCAGTTGCTATTGCTGTTGTAGCAACGACAGCTACCTTTGCCGCCTTGAGTGCAAATTTGCCTATATTGCCAAACACGGAGCCCATTTTACTGCTTGTCTTCTCTGCCTTGTCACCAGTCTCTTCAATTTTCTCATTCGCATCCTCATTTGATACTGCGATTCTTCCCAGTATCTTAAATACTTCCAAAAGGGTCTACCCCCTTTCCTCGATAATAAAAAAATAGAGACACACGTTCTGTGTGCCCCTATGGTTTAAAATTCTCTATGATTGACATAGAATCCTTTATGGTTGCTTCAAGCTCGCCTCTGCTCTCAAATGTCCCTGATCTGACTAGCTGTGAACCGCCACCTGATGTGCCATACAGCCTTGCCTTGAAGTCATTAAATGATATGTTCTCCCAGCATTTGTGAATGTACATATCCCAGAGCTTGTCATCATCGTCAAGACGCACGAATGTGCATACAAACTCATCAAAGCTCTGATTGTCTATCATCGTATCAAGCAGAGTGTACGGATCCGCATATCTGTGAAATATCAGATCCATGAACTTGAGATAGCCTACTGTCTCTTCTTGAACAAGTTTGAAACAACCCAGATAAAATCCGCAAAGCCCGGAAGAGTTACTGCATCCCATAACATCTGCGTGAATACAGAGAGGTCAAGATCTGCTACCTCATCCACTGTCATTCCTGACAGGTGTGACAGACAGACAAATACCTCACGCTGACAGTCTGACAGCTTAGTCAGAATCACATCTGCAAGCTCGAATGCAAGGCCAATACCCACATTCTCAAGGAACTTCGATGTGTCCTCATCATCATCGCCATCACCAGCAAGCTTCTCACGTTCTTTTGCAATAAGCTCTTTGAATCCATTGCCGCTAAATGAATCTTTTAAGTCCTTTACCCCCAGCTTGCTGAACAGTTTCAGGAATGCAGCTATATCTGTAGCCTTCGGATTTCTAAGTGTATATGGCTTGATCTCCTGCACACCCTCTACTACCTCAGCATCTTCAACTACTTCGGCGTTCTCTACTACATCTTTGTTCTCTTTTATCTCGGTTGTTCCCATGATTATCTCTCCTTTTCTATGTCAATTAGTCTGTTACTTCTGTGCTGGAATCTATAGACTGCTGAACCTGCTCCGTTGTCGTGCCGGTAGGCAGATAGATGTGGTATGGCAGTGTATCAGCTGCCGGTGACAGATCCGCATAGCACTCCATAGTCAGTGCAAATGTGCCATTCTCCTTGTTCTTGCCCTCTATCTCAAGGCCTGATGTACAGAGCGCATTGTCAAAGATCACGATAACAGGACGACCATCTAAGAATCTTCCAATATATCCAAAGTCCTCAATATAATCATCCTTTTCAATTCTTGCCTTGGATTCGATCACATCGTACCCTTCCGCTGTTGATGTGCCATTCTGTCCGATAATAGCCATCTTGATCGTCTCAGGCGACAGCTCCACCATGTTAGTATCCATCTGTGCTGTCTCGCCTGTCTTAACTGTTAACTCCTTAACCTTAACAAGCTCACCATCAACCTCTATATCCTTGAGCTCAGGCTTGATTGACAGCTTTGTACCGCCAGATGTCGCACCGATCAGAGACTCTGCAAAGTTCCAAGCCTTCTTTGATGCGTCATACTTCAAGCCTTTGTGAATAGTTCCAGCACCAAATACAATGTTCTTCGGTGTCTTGCTTGTGATACCTGATGACTTGAACTCTTCAAAAGTTAATGTTTCTGCCATGATATAATCACCTTCCATTCTTATATTCTTTAATAGTCAAATTGATCTGTATCCGTTTTAGTTCTGCATCCCCTGTTGGCACCGGTGACGCATTCCCATAAAAAACGGCAACCCCTGCACCACTTGCAAGGATTGCCGTTCGTTCAATATTCTGTTCTATCTTCTGCTTGTACTTCTCCAGGCTGATCCAAGAGCCTCTTGTGAAGCCGTCTAGGATGAATGTTATTTCCTGACATCCATCTTCCTCAGGAGTATCCCCCTCGGAGTATTCACCAACAAAATATGCCTCCGGCGGGTCATCCTGCCACTCCATAAATGCATATGGTATCTCAAGTTCATCTGTGAGTACATTGTTGATATATGATAATGTTTCTGTCGTCAATCGTCACCACCGCCTTACTCACTGAACGTTTGATTGAGGATAGAGCCAAGTCGCTTGATGATCTTGCTCTTGGTCTTGTCAAAGGCTTTCTGTAAAGGTCTGAGAGGCTTTTTACCATGAGTTGTGTGCCAGTTGCCACGCCCATCCTTATAGACCCATGGTTTTTTGCGTCCATTACCTTTCAGTGCGTATTCACCTGTTCCATACTCTTCCCAGATAGCATTCTCAAGAGGATTACCGATAACAGCCTCGCCCTTATCTTCATCAACATGATGAGTCCATGCTCCTTTGGTCTGTCCTGTGTCTACTCTCGTCTGTGCTCTCTTCGTCTGAGCTTCCACTTCTCCGGCTGCCTCGTACAAGAATGCAATAACAGCATCATCCAGAGCCGCCTCAACCTTTATTCTGTTGTCTGTGAACTCCACATTTCCCATTACTGCCCTCCTGTATACTTCAGGTATATCTCAAGCTGCTCATGCATCCCCATTGGATCATCTATCAGCATGATGTCATATACCTGACCATCAATCACCATGCGGCTGTTCTCGGTCTTGATCATGTCACTGAGTCGTTTATAATCAGCTATGAACATGTGCGTTGATTCCTGCACCTTGGCATTGTATGTTGTGTACTTACTGTCACCGCCTGAGAGGTCAAGCCAGCCGATCAAGGTATCTTCTGACACCCATGCAACTTCCTGTTCGCCTATCTCATTTCTGGTTATGCTTTTAACCTGTATATCTGCAACTGCATTTCCGCCTATTCCTCGCATCTCAAAACCTCGCTTTCATGTACGGTTTTAAGAAACCAAGAAGCGACTTGGGATATCCCATGAGGGAATTGTCGCCATCCATGTTGAAATAGGTCACAGAGTGCCT
>JAEDGW010000109.1 GCA_016297325.1 Coprococcus sp.
GAATAAAAACAAAGGCTTCACATTCATAGAACTGATACTTTACATGGCTATACTTGGTATATTCATGGTTGCAGTTACATCTCTTGTCGGTTCAACGGTGGCTTCACATAGGAAATTGAAGTCCAGGCAGAAACTTGAGACACAGGCTAGTGAGGTTTATGATACTATAAGTGATATGCTTATGGGGGCTAGTAATGTCAGAATCAATGGAGATGGTTATGTAGGATCAGGTACTTCATATTCGAAGGTCACAGCAAGCTTCATAGTGCCTGATGATACTATGGAAAAAGCAGCGGCGGCAGGCAAACTTACATATAAGAAGGGTCCTGCTGGTGATGTGACACAGGATATTGCTGTTAAAAGTGGTGCTAGTGTTTCAGTTACAGGCAGTACTACATGCTATGATATTTCTGATGTGAAACCTTTTGCCAATGAGGGATCTTCAAAGGATCCAGAGACATTTATAGACACAAAATATCTATGGATACAGTATTCATCTTCACTTAACGAGACGGCATACTGTACTATCGGATATGATGAGACTAATAAAAAACTGTATATATACAGAACTCAGTTAGCTGATACAGCCCGTGAACAGGCTGAGGTATATCTTAAGAGCGGCGATGACGGAAAGGTTAGAGCAGCGAAGGCAGTTCTTGATCCTTGTACCAAGTTTGTTGATGCAAAGACAGAGAAGGGTACAGTTCTTGCTAACAATGTTGAGAGTTTTAGGCTTCAGGTAAATCCTGATGATGGTAGTATAGCAGTAACAATAGGCTTAAAGGATTCAAAGACAGATGAGAAGTACGAAGTAACAAGTGTTGTAGGTCTTAGAAATTCATTTGTGCTGAAGAAGCATGAGTGGAACTAATAGAGGAGGATAATACAGTGTTTAAGAATAAAAAGATAGTCTTATCATCTATAGCTATTATATTCGCACTTGTAGTCAGCTCTATATTTGTGAATTATACACTGGCTAATTCCGATTCTCAGGCTTCTGTGAGCGATGCAACTGGAAGTGGCACCACGACAGGACTGACAGGTCTCTCCAATATCGATCTGGCAATAGAGAATTCCAATAATGCCGGAAAGAAAGCAACGGGTGAGGATAAGTATCGAATTGTTCAGATCGTATCTGATGATTATGCAGCCAATGCTGCCATGGATACTCAGCTCACAGAGACAGTTACAGATTCTGCCTTTACTGGTGATGCAAAGAAACTTACAGGATATGACTCAACCACATATCTGTGGAGATACGTGTATGCTGGTGAGTATTTCAGAAAAGCGGTATTCAATGGATATAAGACGATAGATGCAAATATGGCAGAGGGAGCTGTAACTCTTACTACGTGTACCATCAGTCAGCTCAACAAGATGGATAAGAGTGCACAGACAATTCTTAATCAGGCAGATTTCATCTATATATGGGCAAACAGTGCATCGGATTATGCGAGCAAGAGCAATGATCTGTGTGAGGATCTGTATAATTGGCTGGATGCATATGCGACTGCTAATTCGCATCCAATTGCTATGTGTACAGGAACATTGTGTACAAGTGAGCCTGGAAACATAACAGGAAACAATGATGATTTCAGAATGGGTGCTCTGGCATACAAGCTCATTACAAAGGGTGCTGTTGCAAGATATGACAATGTACTTGTAACTGACGCAGATTTCTTCAAGACATTATATGAAGAGGCTGATGATAACAATGAGCCGACACCGGATATAGAGAAGACAAAGTATACAATTTCAGATTTTATATTGAAGGCTGAGAGAACAGCCAGTCAGGGTGGAAGTGATTACCTCAACTTCGGAACATACTATAAGTGGTATGATGGGGTATCTATCACAGACTTCCTGGATGGCAATGTCCCGGATAATATTACAGATTCCACCTATGATAAGGCCGGATCGAGATCAGGACTTACGGGTGACAAGAAAGTCTGGAATTTTGATAATGCAAAGATACTTATAATTTCAGAGAATGGTACAGGAAGTGCGATGTTCTCTGAGATTAAGGATAGCAATAGTGGTAACAGTGCAGAGACTTCTGCCGGCGATTACAAGTTTGATGATGCTACACAGACCTGGAAGTCTGTTGAGAAAGCACCAAACAGTGAACTTACAGGTCATATGTATGCAAATGGTACATCATCAAGTGGTACCGGTATATCAAAATATGTGCCTAGTGGAGCTGACATATATGTGCTTGACAGCAATGATATAGTAGATGCTCTTACAAATGGCGGGGTGGCATACAGCAATATGTCTCTTGCAAGTTCAGCTTACATGGATGTCCAGACAAAGACAGTAAGTGGTACTGTAAGGTGTACAGATATGGCACTGGATGATTATGGTCTGGTGGTAGGCGATGTAAACCTTTGCGCATATCTCATTGTCGAGGATGGAACAGATCTTCATATTGCGGGAAGTTCTGCAGATGAGATGATCATGTGTCCACTTGAGGAAAAGGAGATTCCAAAGCTCGATGCCGATGGCAACGAGGTGAATGATGAAGATGGCAACATAGTAACAGAGGTTGTGTATACATACAGTTTTCCAAAGCTCAATCCTAACTACAACTACAGAGTAGTTATAGGAGGAGATGATGGATTTAGTTCTGACGACTTCACAGTTGGAATATCACAGGATGCGGGTAAAGTCCTTGAGGATAATGAGAACGAATGTGTATATGATTTCAGTATCAAGTCTGCTGAGGAGGACAATGTAGCCGGATATGTATACAGAACAGATGCAGATGGCAATGAAGATGCAACAGTAGTTGTCACATATGATGATTTCATGGCTAATGTTGGAGTTGACGGTCTTGGTTATGCTTACAAGAACGATCTGCTCTATGAAGGATTCGATCTTTCAGACGCATCAAAGGTTGCTGAGTATGTAAAGAAGCTTCACGATGCGTACACTCAGACACAGACAGGATTGGTAAGTGACAATCCAGATAAGGTAGATCTCACACAGTTTGACTTTATCTTCATTGATAAGGGTACATACAACAAAGAGATCGGTCAGGATGTGTTCAAGGCACTTGTGAATGGCGTTGAGAGCGGTCAGTATTTTATAGTTTCATCTAAGGCAGGAGATGGCAAGGGATCAGGCTCCGGTAATGGTGACGATGATTCTGAACCTGGTATTCCAGTTATCACAAGTCCATCGGCTAAGGCTGTTGCGGATGTGATCAACGCAAGTGTATATCGTGATGGAGCAGACAATAAGTTCAAAGTTCTGGAGATACAGCCGGATTATCCTATTGACCTGGATGTGGCAGCACTCAATCAGTCTGTTTCAACAGCATATTCAACAAGAAGTGATGGAACAACGCCTATCACAGGTAACTATTACACAGTTCCTTCTGATGTCGTAAGTGGCAAATCGAAGGAAGAGCTTGCAGCTAAGACAGAGTATTATGATTTTGACCTTACAAAGGCAAAGATAGCTTATGCGGTAGATGGAATTTCATACGGTGATATAAGTCTGACACAGGTTTCAACTGAGCAGCTCATCGGTATGAAGGAGAATATCGCAGCAACTTATGATCTTGTATATATCGGCGGTGACATAAGTGCGATGGACAGAAATCCTGTCGAGATGTACAAGGGACAGTGTGATATAGGTAATGCAACTTCAGGATATACATATCAGATATTCCCAACATTCATTATGTACTATCACACAGGTACACTTAGTCAGTTACAGAGTGCTTCAACATATAGCCCGGATACGGCACCTATATCAGGAAGTACAGAGATGATGGCTTCACCATATGTTGGAAGCAAGTATTATAAGACAACATACCTTGCAGAGAACGGTAACGATCTCACAAAGACAAAGTATGATGAGCTTGTATCATATATGGCATCCGGCAGACCGGTTATGGTCAGCGATGAACTGACAAGCGTATATGAGAAGATGCAGGGAACAAATTCAAATGGAGAGGGCTTATCAATGAATGAGCTTCTTCAGGGATATTGGTACAACAATGGAAATCTTGAGAGAAAGAACTATTATCTTGATCCATCTTCCAGAATGTACGAGCTTGTAGGCACATTATATGCAAGACATAATGGAGCAAATGGTTCAAATGTTCTCTGGGGATTCAACAATGAAGCTACACAGTATATAAGCGATGTAGATGGTAAGTTTGGTAACAGCTTATGGACAATGTACGTTCCTGCAAACAGCCAGAACGGAAGCGGAATACAGAATATTCTGGACAGCGATGCTCAGAAGAAGAGCTGGTACAAGGGTACAAGTGGTGGAACAGTATATTATAACTACAAGGTTGTATGGGATGATCTAACATCAGCATCCATCAACAAGCTTGTATCAGGCAGTGCACATAGAACGAGGCTCACAGTTACAGAAAAGCCTGTGACATATCAGCAGGGTATAGAGTCTACATACATCAAATCAAACAGAATGTCGTTTACATTCAGAGTTGATGGTGATGATGCAACATATAGTTACAAGCTGTATGTCGATGTAGATAAGAATACCAAGTTTGAGAGCTCAGGTCAGGATGTATGCCTTCCAGGAACAGTTACAGTGGGAACTGACAAGTCAGTTACAGTAACACTTGACACAGAGTTCTTCGGATCTGCCGCATGGTATCTGGAGATTACCAATATAAGCGGTGACGTAATTGCCACAGCAAACGGTCTCAGCAAGATAGTCAACAACAAGACACAGCTTGCAAAGAATGAGATAAATGTTCTTCAGGTTCAGACAATGTCTGAGGGACAGGGCGCAACATCATGGGGCGCAACTGATACACTGTACTTCGATATTGAGTCACAGACAGCTCATAAGATCGCAAAGTATAATGTATTTGCAAACATGACAGAGCTTGACAATGCATCAACAACACAGTATGCAGTACTCGGACGTCATGAGAACAGATTCGGTATATACGAGTTTGATACAGATACAGATGCAGATGATTATTATTCAAATCTTGCAGATGAGATAACTGATGATTATGACATCAATCTTGATCTGGTTGTTGCATCAAAGGATAAGGCATCATTCACCACTGGTGATGGTGTGCAGTCAAGTTATGACTGCCTCGACACTATGGTTGAGGAAGCTGAGACACTTGCAGCAGGCGGTAAGGTTGACAACATGACTCAGGAACAGTATGCAAACCAGGTAACAGTAGCACTTGCAGCATACAACAAGGCATCATCAGATGTTGTTGCACCAAAGAAGGAGCTTGATACATACCTGACAAACGCTATTGCATATCTTGATGGAACATATACAGGAAACGTTGATTATTCTGATTTTATGGTTAACCTCAAGGGAAGTGTCGATGAAAAGAAACAGGTTCTCCAGTATATTATGGATACAAATGATTATTACATTATATTCTGGCCTAAGTACAACACTATGAACCACTGTGAGGCAGCGTTTAAGAATAATAAGATGTCAACTGATTTCGGTCAGAAGTTTGCAGATCTGTATTCTGCGTTTGTAGAAGCTAAGGATGCGGAGCTTGAAGCGAAGGATAAGTACAATACATATCTTAGAAGATCATATGGCAATAAGTTTATGACTAAGATGTATTCAATACTTGTACTTGGACCATCAGAATCATTTGGTGGATTCAAGGTTGATTTCCAGCCTAAGACATGTCAGTACATACTTGACTATGTATCAGCTGGCGGAGATCTGTTCTTCTTCCATGACTCTATGTCACCATATGCAAATGCAGGTGCGGCTAATCTTACAAGATCGCTTCTGTCAGTTGTAGGAATGAACAGATTCCATGTTGATATAACAAACAATGTAGTATCATATGCAAGTGATCTGAACCTTGGAAATTACTCAGCTACTAATGAGACATTCAAGAAGATATCTTACAGTGCAAACGGTGGTAAGGCTCATGAGGACACAACAGAGACTCTTAAGATTTACCATAAGTATTGGACTCAGGGAGATACAGCAGTATTCAGTGTTCAGGAGAGCGCAGGATATAAGAATGGTGATAGCAAGTATGGAGATGCATATGTTCTTCTCAACAACTTCAGGACACAGAACGAAACTGTTGCTTCAGGACTTGTTCCACTTTCAGAAGCATACACTGATTTCGGTGTAGAAGAGTTTAAGAATGCAACACTTACAAAGGATACAACGATTTACTACTTAAGCAGCAAAGATGATACTTACGGTAAGACATCATATACACCTGATGGAACATTTGAGGATGTTAAGTACAATTCACCAGACACAAGTCTGTATTATCTGACACCTTATGCAAACAATGATAAGGCCGGTAGCGGATTACTTAACAGTATCAACTCAAATATCATGGATGTTAAGCAGGCTGAGTGGGCACTCAAGGGTAAGGATACAAAGGTATATGTAAGTGCACTTGCCATGACAGCACTTTACTACAATGGTAATATGGCTGGTGCAACGACTACACTTCCTTATGTATATGCTCAGGAGTCATTTAAGGCAGCTACAGCATGGTCACAGGCATCAAATCAGGATCAGTCAGCTTGTGCTGAGACAGTTAAGGCTACACAGCTTAACTCAGGTCTTGTAACACTGTACCCATACAATATCAGTTCTTCACTGAATATTTCAGGTACACATCAGCAGGCTTACGCACTTGATCTTGAGAGTGACAACATAACAGTTTGGTATACACTTGCTGGTTCAAACAATTCATCTAACAGTAAGATGCGTTCATCAAAGTATGCAGCGGATCCTGGAGATGGAATGGAAGCATATTACATCTACACTACAGCTTATGGCAGTGGTGCAATAACATATTGTGGATCTGGTCATTCATCAGTAACAGGTAGACGTACAAGAAACAACGATGAGAGAAAGCTCTTCATCAACGTAATTGTAAACAGTGCTACAGCGGTACCTGATATGCCAACTATCAAGTGTTATGATCCTGTTGAGACATGGGCTGATGAGGATGAACTTCCAAAGGATGAGGAGATCATTGCAGCATCAGGCAGAACAGTATATGAAAGAATAATAGATGCAAAGACAGATGCTCCTACATTTGATTACAAGATTGGCATACCAGAAAATACTAAGATCTCAAAGGTTAATATCTACTATGATCTTGATCTGGATGAGGCTTCATTCAAGACTGAGAAGCCTGTTCCACCAACATATGACAGTACAAAGGATAAGATGATTCTGTCATATGATACGATCGGTGGCAAGAAGGTTGGTGAATTCACGAACAATATCACTGATCTTGTAAGAGATGGTGACAAACGAGGTGATAAGACAGTAAACCTCAGACCAGAAGATTCTTACTTTGCAGCATATGATGGTACACATACATACATCATTGTTGAGGTAGAGTATGTAGGAATGAAAGCTCCTGTATATACTATCATCAGAGTTAAGGCATCAGATCCTCTGTTCGATCTGACAGACAATACTATCGATGTTCCAGCACTCGATGATTTCATTGCTGAGAAGAAGAATGTATTCGCATAGAATATAAAAGTATTGTAAATAATAAAAATTCAGGAAGCCGGGTTTATAGCCCGGCTTCTTTTGTGTTATACTGTGAGCTGGTAGGAATTATTATGGAGGATAAAAGATGAATATAAATGGAAAAACAAGATTACTCGGACTTCTTGGCGATCCTGTAGAACATACTATGTCGCCGCTTATACATAACACACTTAGCGATATACTTGGGATAAATGAAGTATATGTTCCTTTTCACACGCACAGAGAAGGACTTGCATCTGCAGTTAAGGGAGCATATGAACTCAACATACTTGGAATGAACGCTACGGTCCCACACAAGAATGAAGTTATGGACAGCCTTGTGGATATTGACGATGGAGCTAAGGCTATAGGCGCCGTGAACACTCTTGTTAGGGTAGAAGGTGGCTATAAAGGCTATAATACTGATATGCTTGGACTCTCAAGGGAACTTGATGTGTATGGTATAGACCTGGCCGGACAGAAGACTGTCATACTCGGAGCAGGCGGCGCAGCAAAGGCTGTCGCCTATATGTGCATGAACAAGGGTGCAGACGAGGTGTTTATACTTAACAGGACTCTTGAAAAGGCTCAGGCCATAGCTGATGACATGAATAAACATTTCGGAAGAGATGCGGTACATGCCATGAACCTCAGCGATTATGGCAGGCTTGACAGTGAGGATGGATATATAGTTTTCCAGTCTACATCCATAGGACTTGCTCCTGGATGTGAGGATGTTGTCATAGATGATGAATCATTTTATAAGAGAGTAATGGTTGGTGTAGATCTCATATATAATCCATTTGAGACGAAATTCATGAGACTTTGCAGGCAGACAGGTGCCGAAGCATATAACGGTCTCAGGATGCTGCTCTACCAGGGAATCATAGCATATGAACTGTGGAATGACATATCCATATCGGAGGATATTGCGGACATTGTCTATGACAGACTTCTCAAGGCTGTCAGGGGCAACGTCATACTCATCGGTTTTATGGGATGTGGCAAAACAACTGTTGGACATGCACTTGCAGAAAAACTTTCTTATGGCTTTCTGGACAGCGACGAGTATATAGAGGAGAAAGAGGGATGTTCCATAAGTCAGATGTTTGCAGATAAGGGTGAAGCATATTTCAGGCAGTTGGAGACTGACTCCTTAAAAGAACTGAACAGGACACTTTCACATTCG
>JAEDGW010000110.1 GCA_016297325.1 Coprococcus sp.
ATTCAACAAGAAACTTCCCTAACAGAGAGGGTTCAAAGATACAGAATGGTCAGATATCATCTGTGGCACTTATGGATGCCCGTTCTATCGCAGCAACAGCAGCCAACAAGGGATACCTGACATCAGCGACAGACCTTGCGGATATAGAGTACACACATCCAAAGTATTTCTTCGACAAGGCTATATATGACAGAAGAGTATACAATGGTGTCGGCAAGGCTGATCCATCAGTTGAGATCAAGTTTGGTCCTAATATCAAGGACTGGCCGGAGATGGTTTCTCTTACAGATAACCTTCTTCTTAAAGTGGCATCAGTTATACATGATCCTGTAACAACCACAGATGAGCTTATCCCATCAGGAGAGACTTCATCATACAGATCAAATCCTCTTGGACTTGCAGAGTTCACTCTGTCAAGAAAGGATCCTGAGTATGTAGGCAGAGCAAAGGCTATACAGGCTGTTGAGAAGGTTCGTGAGGCCGGTGAGTGCATGGGTAAGGCATTCCCTGAGGTCAAGGAAGTTATGCATGCGATCAAGGAGAAGTTTGAGGATGTATGCGGAAGCAATACAGGTGTTGGAAGCACTATATATGCTGTTAAGCCAGGCGACGGTTCAGCCCGTGAGCAGGCTGCATCATGCCAGAAGGTTCTCGGCGGATGGGCAAACATTGCAAAGGAATATGCGACTAAGAGATACAGATCAAATCTTATCAACTGGGGTATGCTTCCATTTGTCATCGACAAGGATTTCGACTTTGACAATGACGATTATGTATTCATTCCAGGAATCAAGGATGCAGTGAAGAACAAGACAGAGGTCATCAAGGCATATGTTGTGAACAAGGATTTTGCTGAGATAGAGCTGAGACTTGGAGAACTCACAGATGACGAGAGACAGATCATCACAGACGGATGTCTCATCAATTACTACAAGTACAACTAAATGATATATATGGTGCCGTGTGCGCCATGTATGTACATCTATAATGTATATACGACGATATAACAGGCATCATCATGGACGCTTTAGTGCGGTCTGGTGGTGCCTGTTGCCGTTAAATATAGCCGGCGTGATCCTGAGACGATGTGCACGATGTAAATACGAAAGAAATTATTCTGATGTGATGATGCACTATGGCAAAAACGAAAGAAATAATTCTAACATGATTATGCACGATGGCGAAAACGAAAGAATTTGCACCGTGTCGGGGTTATCAAGACAAAAATATAATGCAGGAGGTATTTATAATGAGTAAATCAGAAATGGAAAAGATGCACACATGTGAACTTTATCTTCCAGGCGATGAGGACATCGCAAGGGAGCAGATAAAATGTCTGGACAGATTGTACGACTTCAATATGACCAGACCAACAGAGATGGTCAAGCGTCAGCAGATGCTCAAGGAGATGTTCGAGGAGATAGGAGACAACTGTTATATAGAGCCACCACTTCACGCAAACTGGGGCGGCAAATTCGTTCACTGGGGCAGCAATATATATGCGAATTTCAACCTTACAATGGTGGATGACACACATATTTACGTGGGTGACTACACCATGTTCGGACCAAACGTAACTCTGGCAACAGCGGGACATCCGATAGACGCGGAACTAAGAAAACAGGGTTATCAGTACAATGCACCTATAACAATAGGCAAGAACTGCTGGATAGGTGCAGGAGTTACGATACTTCCGGGGGTTACTATAGGTGATAACACAGTCATAGGAGCTGGAAGTATGGTTGCAACGGATATTCCATCAAATGTGGTTGCTGTCGGCAATCCTTGCAAGGTACTCCGCGAGGTAAATGAGAGGGATGCAAAATACTATTTCAAGGATCACAGGATTGATTTCTTCCAATATAACAATGTGAGTAAGAATGACTGATGAGGTGGATAATTGAAGGTTACATACAAAAGCTGTGGTAAAAATGCGATCCTGATAAAACCAGCGCAATGTGCTTAAAGTGCGGTTCATGGTATGCGACGTCAAATCATTATGATGGAGCAGATATGTCGCAGGACACTATATGTGACTGAGATGATTGTAAAAAAGAAATTACAGGAAAATACAGATAGTAATAAAAAAGACGTGCACGAAAGATTCTTCAAAGAACTTTCATACACGCCTTTTTTTATTTGCCTTATTTATTGGTGATAATCTAGTGCGTTACTTCTTTGATATGGCAGCAGCTTCAGTGCTCTTTGCAACCTCTACGATAGAAGAGGTGAGACCTGCGATTCCCTGTATCTCTGAAGGAATGATAATCTTGGTAGCTTTGCCGTCTGCAGCCTTTGTGAATGCTTCCAGGCTCTTAAGTGTGATAACCTGGTTTGTAGGCATTGACTCGTTCAGTGCTCTGATACCATCTGCATTTGCCTGCTGTACAGCAAGTATAGCCTGTGCCTGACCTTCGGCCTCCTTGATAGTTGCTTCCTTCTTGGCCTCAGCACGAAGGATCTGTGAAGCCTTCTCAGCCTCAGCCTCAAGGATTACTGACTGCTTATTACCTTCTGCAATGAGGATGGCTGACTTCTTCTCACCTTCCGCACGAAGAATCTGCTCACGTCTCTCACGCTCTGCCTTCATCTGCTTCTCCATGGCATCCTGAATGGCAGCAGGAGGAATGATATTCTTGAGCTCTACTCTGTTTACTTTGATTCCCCAAGGATCAGTAGCCTCGTCAAGTGTGGCTCTCATCTTGGTGTTGATCGTCTCTCTTGATGTAAGAGTCTGGTCAAGTTCAAGATCACCGATGATGTTACGAAGAGTTGTGGCTGTCAGGTTCTCGATAGCCATGATAGGGTTTTCAACGCCGTAACTGAAAAGCTTTGGATCTGTGATCTGGAAGAATACGACTGTGTCGATTCTCATTGTAACGTTATCCTTGGTGATAACAGGCTGTGGTGCGAAGTCTACAACCTGTTCCTTGAGGGTAACTCTTTTGGCTACTTTGTCAATTACAGGCATTTTCATGTGAAGTCCTACTGACCATGTTGCCTGGTATGTTCCAAGTCGCTCAATTACATAAGCGTGTGCCTGTGGCACAATCTTGATCGTACTGCATATGATGACAATAACGACAAGACATAAAATAATAATTAGTGCAAATCCTGCTCCGTCCATAATTTTACTCCTTTACCTATTGTATGAATTCTGTTACATAATATCTGCGGTTAAGCTCGTGTGACAATGGCCTTGACACCAGATATCTCATCTATCACGACTTCTGTGCCGGATTCGATAGTGTCTCCGTTCTTGGATCTTGCTGTCCACTCGACACCACCTATCATGACCTGTCCCTGTGACTTAAGATTGTCAATATCAGCAGAGACGATGACATGTTTGCCTATGAGACTTTCCACATTGGTTTTCTCCAGCCTGTTGTCCATGTGTTTTTTGGCGAGTGGTCTTGTCGTGAAAAAAAGTATAGTTGTCACAACAAGGAATGCGACTACCTGCAGTGCCAATGACCCGCTGAAAAAAGCTATGATCATAGCGACGAGTGCGCCGCCACAGGCCCATATGGCTGTAAGACCGAGTGTGATGATCTCAATAATGAGACATGCAGCAAAAATAATAAGCCAGGTTGCAATTTCCCAATTCATACAGAACACCTCCCTTTATGATGACCGGTTGTCAGGTCATATCTGATTTTGCCCTTGGCTAAGTTACATTTTACTAGAAAACAAATGTGTAAACAACATAATTTTTTTGAAGATATATATTACTAAAGTGCATTATATGCACGAATTATATAATCAATTACTTAATTTGATAAAAGTATGGTAAAATTTATTTAAGTTGTCTTGAACACATATGAAAAAACCAATATAATTAAGAAGTCATCGGCAATTCGCAGGGTGGCAATGGAAAAAGATGGGAGAGACAAGGTGGCACAGAGTAATAAGAAGAAAAGAATTTTAAATGTAAGTCTTGCTGTTATAGGAATAATAATAGTAGGATTGTTATTCAATAAGATTTTGGAGGAGTGGGCAGGATTCAGATCTGTAATTGATAAGATTTCAGGTGCATTTGCGCCGATAATAGTTGGTGCGGTGATTGCGTTTTTGATGAATCCGGTTCTCATTTTCTTTGACAGATTATTCCATACGTTGTTTCAGGACAGGGCCATAACAGATAAGAAGAAACTGTTTAAAGTATCTAGAACTTTATCAGTCATATTGACTACCATCATATTTCTAGGAATCATCACAGGTATAGTGTGGCTTGTGGTTCCTCAGTTATATGACAGCCTTAAGCAGTTGGTTGGCAATATGGACAGCTATTTTGACAACATGCAGAATCTTGTCGAGAATATAAATGAGAAGTTTAAAAAGCTGAATATTCCTGAGGACGATATCAGGAATTATATGAATACAGCTTATGACAAGATGCAGGAGTTTTTGAACAACAGGATCATGCCGAATATGGACAAGATCGTGGTGAACATAGGAAGTGGAGTGTTCTCAGGACTCAAGTTCCTGTACAATTTCCTTATAGGAATAGTTGCTTCTATATATGTTATGGCGAATAAGGAGTATCTGGAGTCCAGAGGAAAGAAGATAGTGTACGCCATGTTCAGTGTCAAGAGGGCAAATGCTGTTCTGGACGGACTTTCAGAGATGTATAGGGTATTTGGTCAGTTTATAAATGGTAAGATACTTGATTCACTTATAATAGGACTTATCATGTTCATAGTGTCAACTATAATCAAATTCCCATATGCGATATTGATAAGTGTAATAGTCGGCGTGACAAATGTAATTCCATTCTTTGGACCAATCATTGGAGCTGTGCCTTGTTTCTTTATTGTACTTATAGCGGATCCTTTTATGAGTCTGATCCTGCTGATAGTTATACTTATTCTTCAGCAGTTTGATGGTAATATACTTGGTCCGAAGATCATAGGAGATACTACAGGACTCTCAAGCTTCTGGGTTCTCACAGCGGTTATCGTTGGCGGAGGACTTTTTGGATTCTTTGGAATGCTTCTCGGTGTGCCGGTATTTGCATGTTGTTATATGTATATCAACAGAACCTGTACAGCAAAACTCAAAGAGAAAAACCTTGCGTTTAAGACATCGGAATATGATAGGATAAAGCGAATCGACGAAGAGACAGGAGAACCTATATATATCACTGCTGAGGAAGAGGATATAAGGTTCAAGAAAAAAACTGCAAAGCAGAAACAGGCGGAGAAGGAAGCAAAGAAAAAACTAAAACAAAAACAGCATATGTTACAGTACCCTTCAGATGTCACTGATGATGATCGAAATATTGACAGGACCTCGGGCGGCACTGATGCTTTAGATGAGAACGATGATGGTGATGATGAGGATCCGATAGGAATGATCTCGAAGTTCATGAATATTATGAAGCATGTTGTCAATAAAGTGGATGAGGACAAGATAGCCCAGAAGATTTATGAGGAGAATAAAACAGAACCACAGAGTGGTGATCCTGCTGCAGATGATGATAAACCACAGAATTAGAATAATACAGGCCGGTTCATGAAAGTATAATAGCATGGACTGGCCTGGCATTATATATGATATAGGGGCAAGAAAAGAACAGGTCTATATGAATCTGTTCTTTTCTTCGTTGTAGACATAGTCAATGGCAGCTAGTTTTTTTACTATGCTGTCTTTGTCTACGCACAATGAACTGCAGAGTTCGTCAAGACTTGGGTAGTCATCTCTGAGTTTGGTGTTTATGAAGCTGAGTAATACTGCTGGGTCATTCGGAAGAGAAGAATATTCCACTTAGTGTACCTCCTTTGTATGTGTGTGCTTTGTGTCGCACAGTGTGAAAGTTTATAATATTGTTATTGTATTATAATGAAAAAATTGGTATATATATAATTTGTGAGTAATGTTCGGTGAATTTCATAAACATATTTAACAGCAGAATAAATTTTACAACAGTGGTTTGAAATTGGCAATAAGGAGTTAAGATGAGTACAAAAACGAAATCTGGCAGTACAAAAAGGAGTTTCGGTAAAGCGGGAAATGTCGCACTGCAGGCTGGAATACTTGCAGGTGCAGGTATAATATCGAGAATTATAGGACTTTTGTACAGGTCGCCTCTCTACCAGATCCTGGGTGATGAGGGAAATGGTTATTATGGATCTGCATATGCGATATATGCCATGGTTATCATGATAGCTACATACAGTATACCGACTGCGCTGTCAAAGCTGGTGGCTGGAAAGATTGCAACAGGGCAGTATAAGAGTGCCAGAAGAATATATTATTGTACATTCATATATGTGGTTGTGGCAGGAGCTGTGGCCGCACTTATAACATATTTTGGTGCATCCTGGTTCGTGAGTGAACAGCCAAATGCTATACTCAGCCTTAAGATTCTGGCTCCTACGATATTTATCTCGGGATTCCTTGCTATATTCAGAGGCTATCTGCAGGCGTATAACAATATGGTATCAACATCCATCTCGCAGATAATAGAACAGCTTGCAAATGCTGTAGTGAGTATAGTTGCAGCGTATATGCTTGCTAAACCATTTGCAGCCGGAACTACTGAGCATGCAAAGTATGGCTCTGCGGGAAGTGCCATGGGTACAGGTGCAGGTGTGCTTGGCGGTTTGATATTTATTCTGTTTGCATATGGTAGACGAAGAAAAGGTATCATGGAATCGGTTAAGAATGATACGAGCGAAGATGCAGAATCATATTCCAAGCTGTTCAGGATAATCATAGCGACGGTGACGCCTATCGTTATAGCTGCTGTGGTATATAACGTGCTCACCCCTATTGACATGAAGGTTTTCTATATTGTTATGAAGATAAAGGGCATGGATTCCCTTGAGATGGCGAAGCTGTATGGAATATATTCACAGCAGTATACTGTGCTCACGAATCTTCCGCTTGCCATTGCAGCGTCAGTTGGAATTGCATATATTCCTGGAATATCTGGTGCGTATGCTCAGAATGATATGAAGAAGACAAACAAACTGCTGAATCAGGCACTCAGTATGTCGATGCTTGTAACCATACCATGTGCTGTTGGAATGGGTGTTCTTGCAAAGCCTATCATACAGCTTCTGTTTGCAGGGGCAGATCCTATGGCTGCAAAATGTATGTATCTTGGATTTATATCGATAGTATTTTTTGCACAGTCAACCGTCACGAACAGTGTGCTTCAGGCTATGGGCAAAGTGATGGCACCGGTCATAAATGCTACGCTTGCTCTGGTGATACATGTGGTAGTTCTTGTTGTAATGTTGTTTGCAACGGATTGGGCTCTGTATGCACTTGTTATTGGTTCAATAGTGAATTCACTGCTCATATGCATATTTAACCAGAGATCTCTGACAAAGTACAAGACCGGCAAGATGGACAACAGAAGGATATATGTTGCACCTGCTATAGCCTCTATATTTATGGGTGTTGTAACTATCATTGTGTATGAGGGATGCAGGAAACTTCTTGGCAATTGGGTAATCGCTATGTTTGTTGCAGTGTTTGTGGCGATCGTATTCTATGCATTTGCAATACTTAAAACCGGAGGATATACGGAGGAAGAGCTTCTCAATATGCCTAAGGGAAGGCTTATCGTTAGATTTGCAAAGAAATTCAGGCTGATAAAATGATGCTGGTGCTGGTGGGGACGTTCCTTTTGTAACGAAGAGTGTCCCCTGTTACGGGGAGAGTTCATTGGACATGGGGAGAGTTTCTCCATCATGAGGTGTGTCATTTTGTTAAGGTTCGCTGGATGATTCCTTTAGGAATACCAGTGAGACGATTTAGCTGCCTGATAGAAATACCTTGTTCGTGCAAAAGAACAAGGTATTTTTTCTGCTCTAAAAGGGGAAGTGACTGAAAACTGGTAATAGTAGGGCAGCCGGTTTCCTTGGCAATTAACTCCTTTGCAACATCATCAGGGAGCCTTTTTGTCAGTTTATGAATGTCCAGGCAGTCAGCTTCTTCAGTTTCTCGGTGAAATGTAGTAAATGCGTTCGAATCACCAATTAGATTGTTTATCAGTCCGATATCTACCAATGCAGAATTCCCTGATAGATAACTGTAGATACTGCTCCAGGGATAAGACTCACCGGGAAAAGCTTCTATGCCAGCTTTATACGGATTTTGGTGGATGTAGCGGACTACAGTGAGAAGGTATCGTTCGTCGTTGACAGGTTCACTGTAATATCTGCCTTGCTGCAGGAAACCTGTTCGATCATATTTCATATTGAACCACACCGCATAACGTGTGTTAATGCGGCGGAATATAGTTGCCAGTGGGGTGTTAGGGGTATGGATGATAAGATGAACGTGATTGGACATTAGGCAATATGCATAGATTTCAAATTGACATTCTTTTTTGTAATAGCTCAGGATATCCAGGTATTTGACGTAATCATTCTTTTCTTCAAATATTTGCTGTCGGTCTGCTCCACGAATTACAACGTGGTAGATGTTTGATTCAGATATAGCTCTTGGTTTTCTTGGCATATAATGCACCTCCTAGAAAATAGTTATAAAATATGGTGTGAACAGTGTGGGAAAATGGCAAATACAATTCATGAAAAATACAGTCATCAAAAATGATAATGATCATGCAAGCCGTTGAAATTCAAATCATTTAAATCATTGAAATTCAAATCATGAAAAATGCAA
>JAEDGW010000018.1 GCA_016297325.1 Coprococcus sp.
ATCAGATTCATTAAAATTTGTCCGAAAAAGTGTCTTAATTTATGAGACCATTATAGGTGGCATCGTGTAATAATGCGGCGGTGGAGAATATCACGATAGATCTTCCAAAGGCGAAGGATATACTTGACAGTCTGGCACCGTCAGGGGATGACGACGAGGAGGTCCGCTGCGGCCTGGATGAGGTTCGTGACTTGTTTGATGTCAACAAGACTGATGACGTGGAGACTATAACCAGATACGGAAAGAGCCGCGAAGAGAAGGATATTTATTTTACGCGTTATGCAAATAAGCTTTTAGGCGGAGCTGACTGCTGGGGACTGATATCCGCTCCATTTGGCAGAAAGGCAAACATCCGTAAGTATTGCAATTCGGTCCTGAAGCCATTTGTGGAGGACTATAGATCAAATGATGTCAGAGAGCAGCATAAGGCAAAATATCTGGAGGTAAGAAAAAAGTTTTTATCTCAGTATAAACTGGTGGAAGGCCTGCGGAATGAGTTGGAACAGGTCTGTGCTTTGGCAGGTTCTGTTCCTATGGAGCTTCAGAAAAATGCACCGGAAGATCTGTCATGTGAAATAAGTGATGTGGAAGGAAAGCGGCAGATGCTTGAGCGTCAATTATTTGCTGAACAAAAAGAACTGATCGAGCTTGAGGAAAGCAGACCGAAAGGATTGTTCGCTTGGCGTAAAGAAACATCAACAAGGAATTTGCTGATTCAGGAGAAGCAATCGATAGTTTCAAAACTTAGAACAGAGATCACTTCTTTGAATGCCAGATTATCTGGACTGCAGAATCTTCAGGCATACAAAAGGTGTATTGCGGAGTATGCCCATGGCCAGAAGAAAATGACTCCAATAGATGATGCATTTATGGAGAATTATGTATCCGGGGATGACAGGCTGTCAACAAAAGCGCAGATAACCAATCCATGGTTCACCGCACAGTACAACAGAGAGCGTGAAAAGTTATTCTTGTATGCATGCAAGCTGCACAAGGAATTTGTCATTTCTTCAAAATGCATGCGGCATAATATCATCAACCTGATGATAGCGTGGAATGTGTTCGATGACTGTGGTGAGAGAATGGCGGCCGCAGACAGGGAAGAAGCTATGCCTTACATGCTTCAGAGTATATTCCTGCTCACGCCTGTGATATCCACAACATTTGCATCAGCGCAGACATTTCTGGGCGATGTGAAGAAAAGCGGAGTGCTTGGAACTCTTATTGTCGATGAGGCGGGACAGGCACAGCCACAGATGGCAGTTGGTGCGATGTTCAGATGCAGAAAGGCGATCATAGTCGGAGATCCAAAGCAGATCGAGCCTGTGGTTACCGCAGAGACTGACATGATAAAACAGTTGCTTACCGCAGAGATATTGGCAGGTTACAAGGATAAGAAAATCTCTGTGCAGGCTTTTGCTGACTACATAAATCCATATGGAACTTATCTTGGAAAAGATGAGGAGAAAGAGTGGGTAGGCTGCCCGCTGGTAGTCCATAGGCGCTGCATTGACCCGATGTACACAATTTCAAATGTGCTTTCATATGATGGAACTATGAAGCAGCAGACGTCAGCGCCTGATGAGAACAGGAAAAGAACATTTATATTGGACAAGAGCTGCTGGATAGATGTAGCTGGTGCTGAGAATTCGGGCAAGAAGGATCACTTTGTCAAGGCCCAGGGTGAGCTTGTGCTGAAACTTCTGGAGAGAAAATTTGAACGGGATTCCGGTGATATCCCTAGGTTGTTTATCATCACACCATTTACATCGGTGAAAGAGGGAATGCTGGAGATGATAAAGAAATCGGAGCTATATGGAAAGGAGCCAAGAGTCAGAAAATGGCTTAATGCAAATAATATTGGAACTGTGCACACTTTCCAGGGGCAGGGAACGGATGAGGTTATATTCCTGCTCGGATGCGACAGCAAATCTATGGGAGCAGTCAACTGGGTGAACAATAATATTGTCAATGTTGCGGCAACAAGAGCGAAATTCAGATTTTACATGATAGGCGATAAGTCGGTATGGATGTGCAAACCGGTGAGGGTTGCGAGAGAGTGCACTGCCGAGATGATAACAGCTAAAGAGGTTCGAGAGCTGCTCATCGTTAAGCCTCTAGAGGTCATCGGTAATCCCAAGGAAGCCAGCGATAAAACTCAAGAGACCGAAGCCATATCTGACGGTGCGAAAAAAAACGGCACTAAGACCTCCGATCATTTAAAGAAGAACGGCATTAAAATGTCGCAGGACTCAAATGGAGATGTTAAGTCTGCATCTGCAAAGATGTCTATGATATGCCCGGAATGTGGGAAAAAGCTGGTTGAAAGATCCGGGAAATTTGGCAAATTTATAGGATGCACGGGCTTCCCGAAATGCCGGTTTACGCAGTCGGTATAGGAACAGAGCAACTCCCAGTTGCTTTCCACATTCCACACAATTTGTTATGATACCCATAACGGAGGTGGGTGCAATGGAGACAAAGGACATTATATTAGAACTTAGAACGAAAAGGGGATTATCCCAGGACGACCTGGCAGAGAAAGTCATGGTCACAAGACAGGCGGTATCGCGCTGGGAGAATGGCGAGACGGTACCGAACACAGATACGCTTAAGCTCCTTTCAAAGGAGCTGGACGTGTCAATAAATACACTGCTGGGGGCACCGAGAAAACTCATTTGTCAGTGCTGCGGAATGCCCATTGAGGACGATGACATTATGGGACGTGACAGCGACGGTTCACTGAATGAGGATTACTGCAAATGGTGTTATGCCGACGGTACTTATACCTACAGCAACATGGATGACCTGATAGAAGTGTGTGTGAAGAACATGGTGGGCGAGAACTTTTCCGAGGAGCAGGCCAGAGAATATTTGAAAGAGATGCTGCCGAAACTTGACTATTGGAAGCGTTATGAGCAGCTAAGTGACAATGGCCAGTTTGACGTATTTAAAGGTAAGCTCATAGATGAGATCAATGCGCTTCATATAGAAGGAATGCCCCGTCTTGAAAGACTCAATGCGCTTGTTGGCAAATATGTGAATCTCGAGTATCGTCTGCCAAATGGCATGAATGTCAGATTCCTTGATGACGAGAAGACATATCTGGGGAATCAGCTGGAATGCGAATTCGGCGGAGACAGATACTTTGGAGTTCTGGCGGATATGGATTTTATTTTGATATCGACATATGAGGCGGAAGGTACAAATCCGGAGCTGGTTATGTACAAGAAGAGATAGAATAGCTGGTGCCGAATATATTGCAGTATTACAAGGCAATTGAATACTGTAGATAATTGGATTTTTAAACTGGAAGAGAGGTGAAGTTATATTTTCATCTCTCTTTTTCTGTGTAATTTATAGGAAAAGTGGCAGGGTAAAAATAATAGCTGGAATGAAATTCGACAAAAATATGTATTATTTTTATCTTTTTGTAACGTTTTTCAATTATACTGGTCTTATATGTGAAGGGAGGTAAAAAACTTGGCGTCAGGAAAAGAAAAAAATGGAATAGAAGAAATATACGAAAAGTACTACAAAGACGTATATCGTTTTGTTCTGGCACTGTCTAAGAATCCCCACATAGCCGAAGACATAACACAGGAAACATTTGTTAAAGCGATAAAAGCTGTGGATCGGTTCAAAGGAGACTGTGATATAAAGGTCTGGCTCTGTCAGATAGCCAAGAATACATACTTTACATATGCGGGAAAACAGAACAGGGAGCAGGTGGATGGTGACGCGGTAAATAACCTGTCAGAGTCACAGGCTGCACTTATGGGGGATGCGGAGTATGATCTCATATCAGAGACGGTTGATAAGGAGCAGGCTATAAAGATTCACAGAATACTGCATGAACTGCCGGAACCGTATAAAGAAGTGTTCACGCTCAGGGTATTCGGTGAACTGAGATTCGGACGGATTGCTGATATATTTGGCAAGACGGAGAGCTGGGCGAGAGTGACATATCACCGTGCCAGAATGATGATAATGGATAAAATGTAACAGAAACAGGAGGTAGAATAGTGAATAAAGATTGTGAAATAATAAAAGATCTCATACCACTTTACGTGGATGGTGTATGCAGCGAGGAGAGCAAGGCAAAAGTTGAGGAGCATATAGAGCATTGTCCGGACTGCCTGATGACGGTTGAGCGCATGAAATCACATCTTGTGCTTCCAATGGAGGACAGTTCAGGAGTCAAAGGGTTTAAGAAATTTGTAAATAAAAAGATAAGAGGAAGAGCGCTAGCGGTTATCTTGATATTTGTGTTGCTTTGGATATTGCTCAACTGGGCGATAACCTGCAGGTGGACTGAGGTGTGGCCAAAGATGACATCGGTGGGAATCCAGCAGGCTGCCCAGGTTGTCGAGATAGACGGGATGTTGTACCTTCACCAGAATGGACTTGAGGGAATGGGACAGATAGTAGATATAAGCACTTCAGATGAAATGGATAGCGGTGTATTCAAATTTTATCTCGGGGAGCAGGGACTGACATCACTTGATATATTTGGAAATGCAAGGTCTTGGATGTCAGGTGAGGCATACCAGAGCTTTGGAGGATATAGAGAGGGCGCGGCTATCACTCAGACTGAACATGAGCATACAGGCAGTTCAGATATATACTATGGCGATGAGGAGCCAAGAGTTATAAATAAGATTGTGTATTGCCACAAGGATGGAACTGAGGTTGCGACTCTCTGGGAGGAGAACCAGAATCTGCCGATCCTGAACAGTGAAAAATAGAATGTGTATGCCATACAAAACTTACATTACAAATAATTAAAGTAAAAAACACCCTTTTTTGCCATTTAATTGAATGATCCATGATATACTAGCATTGTGCATGAAGTTCGCACTGTATTTACAGGGGAATTGCCCCGGATATGAAAAAGGATAGTAAGTTAAATGGAAAATAAGAAAAAGATGGTGTTCAACGTATTGTTCCTGGTTCTCATATTTGCCGGAACTGTATACGGAGTGTTTCACGGCGAGGATATAGGACAGATATCTGATATACTTCAGACGGTGAATCCTTGGTGGCTCGTACCGGGAGTGGCATGTGTCGTGGTATTTATATGGGGAGAATCAATTATCATACACTATATGATGCGGAATCTTGGCGTGAAGGTAGACAGGGGAACCTGTTTTCTGTTCTCGTCGGTTGGATTCTTTTTCAGCTGTATCACACCCTCTGCGTCGGGGGGACAGCCGGCTCAGATATATTATATGAAGAAAAAGAAGATACCAATCCCTGTTTCCACACAGGTGCTGCTCATAGTGACGATCACTTACAAGCTGGTGCTGGTACTTCTGGGACTTGGAATAGCCATATTTGGACAGAGTTTTATACATACATATATAGATGATGTGCAGTGGATATTTTACCTTGGGCTTGTACTTAATGTTGTGTGCGTGGCTGGTATGGTGCTGTTTGCGTTCCACCCATCGCTTGCAAAGGCATTTGTGGTGAATGGCAGCAGATTTCTTGAGCGGATGAAGTTTTTAAGACACAAGAAGTCCCGTGAGGAAAAGCTCGCGGAATCAATGGAAAAGTATAACCAGACTGCGGATTACATGATAGGACATTTCGGGATGCTGGTGGTAGTGTTCATTATAACAGTTATGCAAAGATTATCACTATTTGCAGCTACATGGTTTGTGTACAAGGCATTTGGACTTTCAGGATCATCGGCATGGCTTATCATTCTCATGCAGGGTGCCATAGCAGTTGCGGTGGATATGCTTCCCCTTCCAGGGGGTATGGGAATCAGTGAAAAACTCTTTATGGAGATGTTCTTGCCGATATTTGGCAGCACATTGCTCCTGCCGGGCATGATACTCAGCAGAGGACTGGGCTACTATACAGAACTTATGATCAGTGCAATATTTACAGTGGTGGCCAGCTTTGTGATAGGAAGGAGATCTGAATGAAACCGAGATCAGAGATGAGCATGGAACTTTATGATATGATGCTTGACCGGGGGTATCCGGAGGAGTTCTGCGACCTCATAACAAAGAATCTGAATACCGACTTCACTGCCGGAAGGATGATAGGATATCTGTCTCACTATCAGGAACTGCCACTTGAGGAGATTGTGGATGAGATGCTTTCCATCCTCGCAGATAGGAACAGGATCATGCAAAAGAAAAAACTTGAGAGCAATAATGCCGAGTGGAACAGGTTCCTGGAAGAGGGATTTGGACTTTCGGATGATGAATAAACGAACATATCTGAGTGCTGAATACCAAAAAATAAGAAAAAGCAGTCTGCGTACATCATCAATGTTATACATGGTGATGATCCGTCAGGCTGCTTTTATATGTTTAGCCAATACCTCCGAGCAGGATACCAAGTATCAATACGAGAAGACATACAGGACAGTAGATGTATTTGCAGATAGGAACGAACTTCTCCGTGAATTTCTTTTCTCTTCCTGTGTTGACCTGCTCCTCAACATATTTTTTGCCACATACCCAGAAAAACATGATTCCGGCAAGCCCTGCGCCGAGCGGGCAGATGTAGATGGACAGGACATCCATCCAGTCTGACACGATACCCTGTATGCAGATTGACACGACAACTGCAATGGCACCAATGATGGCGCATGCGGGTTTTCTGCCGACGCCCAATTTTTCCTGAACAGTTGCAATCGGTGCTTCATATAGATTTATAAGTGATGACAGCCCAGCCATAAACACAGCCACAAAGAAGATGATCGCTATGATATATCCTCCCGGCATTGATTTGAACAGACAAGGCAGGAAGATGAACAGCAGTCCGGGACCTCCCTGGTTTAGTTGAGCCCCGGCAGTCGCCATGGCAGGTATGATGACAAGCGCTGCAAGCATGGCAGCAATGGTATCGAAGAGGGCCACGCGTCCGGCAGCTTCCGGAATGTCCTCGCTGTCGGGAAGGTAGGAGCCGTATATCAGAGTTCCGTTTCCCGCGACAGACAGTGAGAAGAATGCCTGTCCCAGGGCAAATATCCATGTTTTTGGATCCGCGAGAACCTTTGGTTCTATGCGGAATATGTATTTGTATCCATCTATTGCACCCGGCTGGCATGCTGCGTATATAGCCAGAATGATGAACAATACAAAGAATGCAGGCATCAGGATCTTATTTGCCTTTTCGATACCATTCCCTACTCCAAACATGAGGATGACGATTCCTATGACGAGGGCTATGATCTGCCATATATTATTGCCAAATGCAGAGGCCATGCCGCCAAATTCAGCACTGAATCCGTCTATGTCAGCCGGAGACAGTGTGCTTCCGGTGAAAGCACCAATCATATACTTGAGTATCCATCCCATGACTACGGTGTAACCGATCGCCATTGCAAGGGCACCGAGCACAGGTATTCCGCCGAGCAGCTCTCCAAGTTTTCGCTTCCCTTTTCGTTCCATGGCGATTCCAAATGCGTCGATTGGTCCAGACCTTGTAGCCCGGCCAAAACTCATCTCGCCAATGACTCCGGTAAATCCTATCAGTACTACAAATATAAAATAGGGGATGAGATAAGATCCGCCCCCGTACATGGAGACCCTTGTGGGAAACATCCAGATGTTGCCCATTCCCACGGCTGAGCCGATGCAGGCAAGGATGAACCCCCATTTGTTGTTAAAAGATTCTCTGGTTTTCATGTAATATTCCCTCCAAATATGTTTGTCCCCGCACCACGCCAGATTTCCTTAATATCGTGCAAAAATGCGTTAACTTTATTAATATACATGAATTTGTTATTGATGTAAATTAAATTGTTTCCTGCGCATTATCCTTGCGTATTACCAACATGCAGATTACAATATATTAGGCAAAAAAGGTTGTGTATTAAAAATGAGCCTGAATTTATTATGGATAGATGTCCGACAAGGGAGGCAGAGTTATGGGATTACAGAACACAAAATCACAAAAATATGAGCATATAGTACATCCATTTCCGCCGCTTTATGATGATGATTCGGAGATTCTTATATTGGGAAGTCTGCCATCAGTGAAGTCCAGAGAGCAGATGTTCTTTTATGGACATCCCCAGAACAGATTCTGGAAGGTTATGAGCAGGGTGCTGGGGGAAGAACTCCCAACCACCATTGATGAGAAGAAGATCATGCTTCATGCACATCACATTGCACTCTGGGATGCTATATACAGCTGTGACATCATAGGGTCAAGTGACAGCAGCATAAAAAATGTAATCCCTACAGATCTTGGGAAAATAATCAGTTCATCAAAGGTGACAAAGGTCATATGTAATGGAAAGACATCCGGGAAGTATTTTTCAAAATACCAGCAGAAAGAACTCGATATAGAACCGGTGATACTTCCATCCACAAGTCCGGCAAATGCAGCATTTTCTGTGGATAAGCTGGTTGAGATCTGGGGGTCGGCCATTCCGGATAGCTGTAAATCTCTTGAAACTTTTCAAAAGACGGGTGGTAAAAGCCCAATATAACTGCTCAAATGTAGATATAATGCAAACAGAATCTCAACATTTTCTAAAGCTTAAAAAAGAATGATGTACAATGTAGCAGAATATGTTATTATAAAGGACGCAGCCATCTGACAGTGACAATTCAGATACAATGATACAAAAGGCTGTAGCAAGGTAATCGGAGATTAAGGTCGGATCAAAAGGAGAGAAAAAATGGCACTTAGTTTTATTGAGATACTTAAGGTAGTGTTCCTTGGTATCGTTGAGGGAATCACAGAGTGGCTGCCTATCAGCAGTACAGGTCATATGCTTTTGGTGGATGAGTTTATCACGCTCGATGCCAGCGACAGTTTTAAGGATATGTTCTTTGTCATCATACAGCTTGGCGCAATACTTGCGGTAGTAACTATTTTTTGGAACAAGATGTGGCCGTTCCAGATGAAAGATAAGACGCAGTCGGTATTCAAGAAGGATACATGGAGCATGTGGTTTAAGACGGTTGTTGCCTGTATACCGGGAGCCGTAGTTACGTTATTGTTTGATGATTTTATTGAGGCTCATCTGCACACCGCAGTGGTCATATCGATAGCTCTTATATTTTATGGAATTGCATTTATCGTGATCGAGAACTGGAATAAGACCAGGACACCTAAGGTGGAATCGTTGAGTGACATTACATATAAGACGGCATTTCTCATAGGTATGTTCCAGGTGCTCTCGATCATACCGGGAACATCGCGTTCAGGAGCAACCATTATAGGTGCCTTGCTTTTAGGTGTATCAAGAGTCGCAGCGGCAGAGTTTACATTCTTCCTTGCTGTACCTGTTATGTTTGGACTGAGTGCACTTAAGCTCATAAAGTTTGGATTGTCATTTACAAGCGCAGAGCTTGCAATACTTATCATAGGATGTGTAGTTGCATACCTTGTATCAATACTTGTCATAAAGTTCCTGATGAGCTACATCAAGAAGCATGATTTCAAGATATTTGGATGGTACAGAATAGTTCTTGGAGTTATAGTTCTTTTGTATTTTGCCTTCTTTGCGTAGAATTTTAAATGATGCGATATAAAAATTGGATAAAAATATAGCAAACACCCCATAATTTCATTTGTAAATGAGATTATGGGGTGTTTGTGTGTATAGTTTCCGGTTTAGAACAGGTTCATAGCTCCGATGATCCCCTGGTTGCCTTCAAGCTTTGCGGGTACAATATACGTGTCCGGATCCTTTACCTGTGGCATATCAATGTATCCGGAGAGAAGTTCGGTGTAATATTTGCGGATCATAGGAAACAGAAATTCATTGGACATGACGCCTCCCCCAAGGACTATCCTTTCAACAGAGTAGCACATGGTATAGTTTACAAGTGCTTCTGCTATATAGTATGCTTCCAGATCCCATACAGGTGAGTCAGCGGGGATATCTTTGCCCTTCATTCCGGTTCTTCGCTCCAGCATAGGTCCCGCAGCCAGACCTTCAGCACAATTCTGATGAAAACGGCATGAACATGGCGTGTCATCGCCATCACGTCTAGGTATGAGGATATGACCAGTTTCCGGATGCATCATGCCGTGGATGAGATGTCCGTCAGCTATCACGCCGCCACCTATACCGGTGCCTATGGTGAGATACATTCCAGAGTGAAGCCCTTTTAATGCGCCGAATAGAAATTCGCCCCATGCAGCTGCATTTACGTCTGTATCCACAACAACCAGACACTTAAGAGCCTCACTGAATGTTTTATAGAAATTGAATCCCTCCCATGCTTTCTTGGGACTCTTTAAAATGGTTCCATATGATGGGGAATTCTGGTTTACATTTGCTGGTCCGAATGTTCCTATGCCAAGTGCTGATATGTTGTGTTTCTTAAAATAGTCTATCATGACAGGAACAGATTGATCAGGCGTATCTGTTGGAATAGATATTCGGTCTATTATGTTCTTGTTTTCATCGCCTATTGCGCATACCATCTTGGTACCGCCGGCTTCGAGCGCTCCGTAGTACATATTTCCTCCTCATCGCTGTAGTAAGACAGCATAAAATAATAAAAAAAAATTATATTTATTATAATATGAAGACCGATACATGTCACGCATAATGACGCGAAAAAAGCAGTAACATGATGTACATTTTTTTGGACACTTGACAAAGTAAGATAGAGCCATATTAGGGAATGCAGGAGCGGAATGCATTCTAAAAAACGTTTTGTAGATACAGTTCAAAAGAGTGAACAGGAGGCGTGATTATGTTAAAAGGTTATTTCGTGTCAGAGGGTTATATGGGATATGTGGACGGTCAGTATCAGTTATTTGCTGATGAGAGTGATTATATTGACTATATTGACTATATTGAGAGCTAAAAGTATCGTAACTTGTGTTTATTAGTTAATTAACTATTGCACATTATTATATGTATGTTATGATGCTGTAACGGGTTAACAGATAAGAGGGTTATATATACACATGTATTAGAATATGTGCATTATTTGTATTGTATAAAGAAGATACTGCGAGACTATGTATGGTTGGGCGATCGGAAAGAATAAGACGTAATATATGGACGTAAGAGGCGAACATAGTGGAGAAAGTATTGAACAGTACAGCATCAGAGAAACAATTAAATAGAAAAGAACATGTGATGGATATGACAGAAGGGAACAGTCTGAAACTTATCATGAAGTTCTCGATTCCTTTGCTCATAGGTAACCTGTTTCAGCAGGTCTACAGTGTGGTAGATTCAGTTGTTGTCGGAAGGCATCTCGGGGCAAATGCCCTTGGAGGAGTCGGTTCGGTTGGAATGATAAGTTTCCTGTTCTTTTCTTTGTGTAGTGGGATGGCATCTGGGATAGGTGTTGTCATAGCGAAGTATTTTGGTGCAAAGCGTGATGATCTTGTGCGAAAAGCCATAGCAAATTCCGTTTACGTGATATTGGGAGTTGGCTTGCTCATGAGTGTGCTGGGGGTCTGCCTTACGGGGCCGCTCATCAGGCTTATGAACACGCCTGCGGAGACAGTTCCATACGCGTATACATATATGAAGATAACCTGTGCCTTTACGGTGGCAGTTGCGGTATATAATGGAATATCTTCGATACTGCGGGCCCTTGGTGATTCGAGAACTCCGCTGATATTCCTAATGATCGCATCAGTTATAAATGCTGTGCTGGACATAATACTTGTGGTATATCTGGATATGGGAGTTGCCGGAGCTGCGTATGCAACTGTATTCAGTCAGATTGTCTCGGGAATAGGCTCGATAATATATGCAGTGAAAACCAATTCATATTTCAAACTCAGACGAGAAGACTTTAGGGTGGATCACAGTATATTAAAAGCAGATTTCAAGATAGGACTTCCGATGGCAGTCCAGACTTCTATGATATCCATATCGTGCTCACTTCTTCAGGCGCTTATAAATGGATATGGCCCTGCGGTCATGGCAGCTTACACTGCAACCGGAAAGGTGGAGGGGATAGTATTCCAGCCATTTTCGTCGCTTGGGCTTGCACTTTCGACATTTGCCGGACAGAACATTGGAGCAGAGCAATATGACAGAATAAAAAAGGCTGTATGGCAGGCAGAATGCATAACAATAGGTTTGAGCGCTGTACTCTTTGTTGCAATACTGCTTTTCAGAGAAAACATCATTCATTTCTTCGTGACGGATCAGGAGGTTATCCGCCTTGGCGCAAAGGGCATGGTGATATCGGGCAGCATGTATGTTGCACTTGGAACTATCTATACGGTGAGAGGTGCCTTAAACGGTATGGGGGATGTGGTATTCTCCATGGTAAATGGTTTTCTGGAGGTCGGCGGCAGGGTTGTGTTTGCGCTGATCCTCATGTATGCTTTGAATATGGGATTCTGGGGAATCTGGTATACGAATATATTCACGTGGATAGTCATAGCACTAACAGCTGCGGTGAGACTGATCGTGTATCTGAAAAAGGCACAAAGAAATACTAACTAGATGTAATTATAAAATAATGATGATTAATGAAAAAAGACCGGACATGCTTAGGTATGACCGGTCTTTTATATTTTGACAAAAATCCAGTGCTATATTATTTTAGATATATAACAAATGGGGGAGCGTTCCTCATAGGACTCATTGTATTTTATCTCGCAGCAGGATTTTTTGTTGTTTATTTCACCACAGGATTTATAAATGTCTCCTACACCATGAAATGGCAGTCATTTTGGGCGGGAGCAGGCAGGACGATAAATAATATTGGTGCAGGTATTGTGGGAGTTATATCATATGTGATCGTTAAAACGCCGGGGATCATGGCGATGAGCGTCACAGTTATACTGTTACTGGTTTTCATAAGTATAGCAGTGTTTGTGCTTGAGAGCCTTCAAAAGAAACAATATAGACAATATGATGAGGAAAAAGTGATGAGATCATCGAAGAGTTTAAGTGAAAGAACTGAGGTGGACTTTGAACGATTTGCAGACATGCACGGTCTCACTGGCCGTGAACGGGAGGTTTTGCAAAAACTCCTTATATCTGACGAAAGTATACAGAAGATTGCTGATGAACTATATATATCCAGGGCATCGTTATACAGACATATATCATCCATGAATGAAAAGACAGGGACTAAGTCAAGGGTAGGTCTGATACAGTATTATTACAGTTGGCACGAGAAATGACGCTATAGACGGGAAAGTGTTGGATGGCCAGCCGTGTCAGGAAACTAAAAATGACATTATTGATTAAAAAAATGAGATAAAACTGTCCAAAATTAAATATGAGACATATGTAACGTTACGAAAAAGGCAGCAAATGACTATAATCTATGATATGAAACAGATGGGTGGAAGATGCATTTCATCTGTATACGAGAACTATCAAACTATCCTATCAAACTATCATAGAAAGGGGAATGACTATGAAACATTTCAGAAGATTGACATTTTTGCTGTCGTTTATTTTAATTCTGACAGCGGGCGGCGTTGTGGCGATGGCTGCGAACAATGGACCGTGTGAAGATGAGGAAGAGAGCTATGCATATGTTCAGTTTTACAATTTGGAGAAAGACGACATGATATATGTGTACAGTTTCAGAGCTCCACAGGAAGGAATAGCGACAAGTGCAAAAGGTGCAGTATATGACAAAAAAACAAATACGCTGACACTCACCAATTGTAATATGCCAGACTATATGCTCAGCATGAATATGATGGGAGACAATTTCAAGATCAAACTGGTTGGTTCAAGTCACATAGGTATGTTGTGTGCCTGGGGATATGGATATGGCGGTTCGGTTGAGATTGTTGGTGATGGTAAGTTATATGTCAATGAGGAACATAAGAAGTCAGATGCCATAGTATTACAGCCGGAAGGAACAAAGTCTTACTTCAGGATAAGTGGGAATGCGGAAGTGTATGTATATGCAGGTAAAACAGATGGAAGTATTGTTGTAGCAGATTATACAACTGTTGCTGATTGCTTTGTCGTGAATGGACTCACTGGTCTGAAAAAGGAGCAGGCGTCCGAGATGAGGTATGATGAAATACAGGCGATTATTGTAGACATGGAGAATTCACATGATTGTCACGTATATACAAAGGGCGATAGTGGAAAAAAATATACAGTAGAAGATTATGTCAGAACTTACTATAACGATGATGGCAGTATAAAGGCAGAAAATGTCAAGGGATACACGTTATATGAGCTTATGCTGATGCCTGGATATACAGGCAAATATTATATGCGTGAAATTGATGCCACGGATGGTGTTTTTGATCCGGAAAAGTACGGTTATACAGATACGGAAGAAAACGTAAATGGGTATTCATACAGATCAACTATGCCGGCAAAAGTATATATTGATCAGAATACTGGTGACCGGTGCGTATTCATGCGTGATGCAGTAGATGATAGTTATAAAGAGTTTGAAAATTTTAAGTATGATATCAAAGGTGAACTCGGAGATGTGACGGATAAATATGGAAATGTTGTGTCGTACTGTATGGTTGAAAAGTCTAAGGATAATGTGAAATTCACAGATGTTGAGTTTGATGATCCTGATTATTTATTGTCACAAGGTTATAAGATTTCAGGTGAACTGGAGTACATAAAGGGACTTTATAAAGTGTACAGCAATGCCAAGTCGGCAGTTCTCACTTCAAAGACCCAGACTGTTTGTAAGCATACATCAAAGGTAAATAAGGTTACGAAAAAGGCGACAATGACGACCGATGGAATCATAACCACAACATGTAAATCCTGTGGCAAGAAGCTTTCAACATCAAAAATTGCCAAAGTGTCTACGGTTAAACTGAGCGCGGTGTCATGTGTATATAATGGCAAAGTCAGAACACCAGCCGTTCAGGTGAAGAATTCAGCTGGGAAGGCTCTGGTAAAGAATACAGATTACAAGGTCACTTACAGTGCGGGGAGAAAAAGTGTAGGAAAATATCTGGTAAAGGTCACATTTGCAGGTTCTAAATATTCTGGAAGTAAAAGGATGGCGTTTGAGATCAATCCAAAGGGAACAAAGATAGTAAAGAAGGCGGCAGGAAAGAACAGTATTGCGATAAGATGGAGTGCCCAGAAGGTAGAGACCTCCGGATATCAGATACAGTGTTCGACTGATAGCCGATTCAGGAAGAGCAACAGGACTGCCACGCTGCGAAATAACGCCACGACATATTACAAGATATCAAAATGCAATACCGGCAGAGTTTACTATGTGAGGGTAAGAACATATAAAAATGTGAAGGTGAGCGGAAAAGTTGTTAAAATCTATTCAGCATGGAGCAAAGTGGTTGCGATAAAAGCAAAATAGATGATCAAAAGTAAACGAAGACCAGAAAAATATCACAGCGGGCATTTCATATGACATGGAATGTCCGCATTTTTTATATGTGGAAAAATCACCTCAAAGTATTATAATATACGGTGAATTTAGTATTGAGCTAAGAACTGTGAATGGAGAATAATATAATATGAAGAAAATACTCGTGGCGGTGGATTCATTTAAAGGAAGCATGACTTCCATTGAGGCGGGGGAATCCATAGAAAAGGGAATAAAAATAGTACTGCCAGACAGTCAGGTCAGGGTTAGGCCTGTGGCTGACGGCGGCGAGGGTACAACAGAGGCAATTATATATGGAAGAAAAAATGTTAATGCAGAGAAGTGCACGGTGACGGGACCGCTAGGAGAGCGGCTTACGGTGAGTTATATCACATACGATGCAGATGAGGGAAAGACAGCGGTCATGGAGATGTCAGCTGCTGCGGGACTTCCGCTTGTCTCGGAGGACCGGAGAAATCCGATGCACACGACGACATATGGTGTCGGCGAGATGATAAAGGATGCCGTTTCAAAGGAATGTGAGCGTTTTATCATCGGGATAGGTGGTAGTGCTACAAATGACGGCGGGATAGGAATGCTTCAGGCACTTGGCTTTTCTTGCCTTGATGCGGATGGGAGGGATGTGCCATATGGAGCGGAGGGACTTGGAGTCCTAGAACGTATCATCAGCCCGTATAAGCCGGAGAGAGGTGGAAATACTGTAGAATTTTTTAGTGTTGGTGACTCTGGCATGCATAGCGGAGACGACGTAGATGTTGCATTAAAGTTATCTTACTGCACGTTCTTAATAGCTTGTGACGTGACGAATCCACTTGTAGGTGAGCTTGGATGCAGCCGTGTATTTGCACCGCAAAAAGGTGCAGATGCGGAGACTGTTGAGCTTATGGATGTATATATGAAGCATTATGCCGATGTAGTGGAAAGATCCGTTGAAGGAAAATCTGACAGATACACCCCGGGTTCTGGCGCTGCGGGTGGTCTCGGATATGCATTTCTCATGTTCCTCGGCGGAAAACTAACGCCGGGAATTGATATAGTTTTGTCTGAGACAGGGCTTGAGGCAGATGTAGAATGGGCGGATACAGTCATAACCGGTGAGGGCAGGATAGATGCGCAGACCATGATGGGCAAGACCCCATTGGGAGTCGCAAAGCTTGCAAAGAAACACGGCAAATATGTGATCGCCATAGGAGGATGTATCGGGGATGGCGCGGAGAAATGCGTCAAAGAGGGCGTGTTCAATGAGTGTTACGCAGTGAACAATGTGCTTGGGATAGATGACAGTAATCCGGAGCAGGTAAGACTGGCTATGAAGCCTGAAAATGCTGTGGCGAATCTGACGACGTGTGCTGCAAGGATCACAGAACTTAAGGAGCGGATGTCGGCGCGTGTGTGCAGACCTGCACGGCTTAGATAGATATGGTATTTAAGGAGAGTTCAATAAGCATGACAGTCGAACAATTGGAAAAAGAACTAGAAATTATGGGGATTCCACAAGAATTATATTCAATAATGGTGGGAGGCTTGCCAAATGAAAAATTATGCATTGCAAAGGAAGATAAATGGCAGGTATATTATAGCGAGCGTGGAAGAAAAAGCGGATTGAATTTGTTTGAAACAGAATCAGAGGCGTGTGAATTTTTTCTGCAAAAAATGAAAAGATATGCAAGGAAATAAATTTACTACTATATAATACGAGGAGGATAAAAAGATGACAAGAGAAGAAGCGTGGGAATTACTCACAGAGTACAACAAGGATGAGTTCCATCTGGAGCATGCACAGATCGTAGAGGGAACCATGAAATATTTTGCAAGGGAGCTTGGTTATGGCGACGAGGAAGAGTTCTGGGGAATCGTCGGACTGCTTCACGACCTTGACTTTGAGCAGTATCCTGAGCAGCACTGCATCAAGTCTCAGGAGATCATGAGGGAGCGGGGTGTCGATGAGAGGATCATACATGCTACGGCAAGCCACGGCTACGGCATCACAGTTGACATAAAACCGGAACATGAGATGGAGAAGGTTCTCTATGCCGTGGACGAGCTCACAGGGCTTATCGGAGCGGTCACCCTCATGAGACCATCAAAGAGTGTTCAGGATCTGGAACTCAAATCAGTTAAGAAAAAATACAAGAGCAAGGGCTTTGCTGCCGGATGCTCAAGAGAGGTCATTGAGAGAGGTGCCGATATGCTGGGCTGGACTCTTGATGAGCTGATAACAAGGACCATAGATGCACTCAGGACATTCAGACCATGATCCGGGGGATGAAGAAGATCGGAGAATTTGTCCGCAAAGAGACGGTGCTTACCGTGGCACTTTTGCTGGCGGTGATATCGGCATTTGTCGTGCCGCCGGACAGAGCATATGCAGATTACATAGATTTCAGGACGCTTGCGATCCTGTTCTGCCTTATGACGGTGGTTGCGGGATTCTCACAGCAGGGAATGTTTGGCATCATAGCGAAAAGCATGATAAACCGCATGGGATCGCTCAGGGCGGTGACATTTGTCCTGATATTCATGTGCTTCTTTTTCAGCATGTTTATCACAAATGATGTGTCGCTCATAACATTTGTGCCGATGACACTAACGGTTCTTGGAATGGCAGGGGAGGAAGTCCTCACCAGATGGATGGTTCCTGTGATAACGCTCCAGACCATAGCGGCGAATCTCGGAAGCATGCTGACACCTATAGGCAATCCGCAGAACCTGTATCTGTACGGCCTGGCGGGAATCAGCGCGGGAAGATTTGTCTTGCTGATGCTTCCATATACAATAGCATCGGCTGTGCTCCTTGTGTTATGGATCATCGTATGCATGAAAGGCAGAAACAGGCAGCTGGAAATCAGACTCTCAGACGGTGATATACAGGTGGACAGGAAGCTGGTTGGTATATATAGCATACTATTCGTGTTGTCATTGCTCACTGTGGCGCGGATTGTCCCATACTGGGTGACATTTGCAGTGGTGCTTGTGGTAGTTCTCATATGCCAGAGAAGATTGCTGCTTAAGGTTGACTATTCGCTGATATTCACATTTGTGGGATTCTTCGTGTTTATCGGAAATATGGGAAGGATCGATGGATTCAGGATATTTGTAGAGAAAGTTCTTGGCGGGCATGAGATGATAACCTCTGTCCTTGCCAGCCAGGTCATAAGCAATGTTCCGGCTGCGGTGCTGCTGTCGGGATTTACAGACAGGTACACAGATCTGATAGTCGGAACCAATCTCGGCGGACTTGGAACTTTGATAGCATCCATGGCGAGTCTGATCTCATTCAAATACGTGGCGAGACAGGACAAGGGCGCCAGAGGAAGATATATGGCGTACTTCACATTTGCAAATGTACTGTTTTTGGCGGTGCTTATAGGCATGTGGAATATAATAGGATAAAAATGGTTTATGGTGAGGTGTATTCGTTATTGTCCTACCTTATGTTGACGGATATTTTAGCCAAAAATATGTTGCTCTCAGATGGCAGTAGTCCTAAAATAGAGGGGTAAGTTTGTACAGATACGGTCAGTTCTTGATAAAAGGTGATTTTGCCGGGGGCTGATTCAAATATAAGGAGGTAATCAATATGAGTAAAAATCTTGGCGCAAAACCTATGCTGGTGCCACAGCCGGTCATGATGATCGGAACATACGATGCCGATGGCAATGCAAATGTAATGAATGTGGCGTGGGGCGGAATAGTCGGAGCAAATGAGATCATATTTGACCTTGGAAGTCACAAGACTACCGAGAATATAAAGCTGAACAAGGCGTTCACAGTTGCCATTGCTGATGCAGAGCACGTGGCAGCATGTGACTATGTGGGAATCGTGTCTGCAAATGATGAGCCTGATAAAATGAAGAAGGCAGGATTTACAACAAGAAAGAGCGAATTTGTAAATGCTCCGATCATTAATGAGCTCTCATTGACAATGGAGTGTAGACTCAAGGAGGTCATAAACGGGGACAAGTTCCTTGGCGAGATCGTAAATGTAGTTGCAGACGACCGTATCCTTGGCGATGACGGCGAGATCACATACGAGGAGTTCCATCCGATCATGTTTGATACCATCGGACATGGATATTTTGCGCTCGGCGACAGAGTCGGCGATGCCTTCTCAGAGGGAAATAAGCTGAAGTAGAATAATCATAGAGAGTTCCACATAGTTAAGATGGCTGTGGACTGTGGCTAGGGTATGGCATTGGAAAAATATGTGATGCACACCTGACAACTTGGGAAAATCATCAAATATACACCGGAATATGAAAAAATTAGCCGTTTTCCGAAGAAAAACCTTAATTTTTCAAGCAAATGTTCAATATACATATGGAAAAAGGCGAAATAATGTGATATAACAGACACATAGCAAAAAGCACAAGCTAAAGTGAAAGGAAGATGTAGATATGGATAAGAAGAATATCGATTGGGCAAACCTTGGATTTGGCTATGTTCAGACAGATAAGAGATTTGTAGCAAATTATAAAAACGGAGCATGGGATGAGGGTACACTCACAGAGGATCCTAACGTAGTATTAAACGAGTGCGCAGGTGTTCTTCAGTACGCTCAGACAGTATTTGAGGGAATGAAGGCTTACAGAACAGAGGATGGACGTGTTGTTTGTTTCCGTCCTGACCTGAACGCAAGCAGAATGGCAGATTCAGCAAGAAGACTTGAGATGCCACCTTTCCCAGAGGATAGATTTGTACAGGCAATAGTAGATACAGTAAAGGCAAACATTGATTATGTACCACCTTACGGTTCGGGTGCAACATTATATATCAGACCATATATGTTCGGTTCAAACCCTGTTATAGGTGTTAAGCCAGCAGACGAGTATCAGTTCAGAATCCTCACAACACCAGTTGGTCCTTACTTCAAGGGCGGCGCAAAGCCTATCACTATCAAGGTTTCAGATTTTGATAGAGCAGCACCTCACGGAACAGGACACATCAAGGCTGGTCTTAACTATGCAATGAGCCTTCATGCAATAGTTACAGCTCACAAAGAGGGATTTGATGAGAACATGTACCTTGATGCAGCTACAAGAACAAAGGTTGAGGAGACAGGTGGAGCAAACTTCATCTTCGTTACAAAGGACGGCAAGGTAGTTACACCTAAGTCAAACAGTATCCTCCCATCAATCACAAGACGTTCACTGATGGTAGTTGCAAGAGATATCCTTGGACTTGAGGCTGAGGAGAGAGAAGTATACTTCGACGAGGTTAAGGATTTTGCAGAGTGCGGTCTGTGCGGTACAGCAGCAGTTATCTCACCAGTAGGCAAGATCAACGACCACGGCAAGGAGATCTGCTTCCCAAGCGGTATGGAGAAGATGGGACCAGTTATCCAGAAGCTGTATGATACTCTTACAGGAATCCAGATGGGCAGAATCGAAGGCCCAGAGGGATGGCTCAAGGTAATCGAGTAATTCAATTCGGTGTAAGATAATAATTATTGAGAACATAGTAACCCCACAGATGTCTGATGGTACGTCGGATGTCGGTGGGGTTTTTGTGTATCTAAGTTAGTCCGGCATAAGAAAGATTAGCCCCATATACTAACAATTAGAATTGACTTGCACCAGCCCCGGAGAGTTATAATTGTGTAGACAACAGAAGAGAAGAAGAATGAATTGCATATCGGATAGTGTGTTGATACATAATATAATTCATAAAATCAATTATTTTGAAGGGGTGGTTACTATGATGTCATTATCAGATGCAGTAAACGGTTTCTCAGGAGAGGTAGCCTGGAACTGTGCGGACAGATCATTGTTCGGCGCATGTCAGCTTGAGACCGGAGATCAGGTGCAGGTCGTATCGTCTTACTTTGGCAATGTGATAATCAAGGCAAAGGGCAAAAGACTGGCGATAACAAGGGATGCGGCGGAGCGGATAAAACTGGCTTAGGTTGAAAGTCAGAAGAAGCATTCGGAAAATACGGCAATGGTTGTATGATAACCGCTGCCGTATTTTTATGTAATGTAGGTGAATTGTCACAATAGAGAATTATTCTAATACTATGGATATGTTGGGAGAGAACTTCAATGAGGATTTCTATATTTATAAAAGTTAAAATAAATAGTTGCCGATTGACGTCGGAGCTGATTGACTATGTTGTGCATGAAAGGTACAATTTATTTGAGGTCGCAAATTGCGACCTCAAATAAAAAACATAGGAGATGTTGGCTTGTCTGATAATATAAATGTACCTGTAATAGTTGATAGCAGAGAAGAAAAAATTGCGAATCTGATTCATTATATACGTGGGCAGCAGGTTATGGTAGATAGTGATTTAGCACTGCTTTACAATGTAGAAACGAAAAGATTGAATGAAAGCGTTAAAAGAAATTCGAAACGTTTTCCAGAAAGTTTTTGTTTTCAACTGGCCGAGGATGAATATGCTGATTTGAGGTCGCAAATTGAGACCTCAAACACAGAAAATACATCTTCAAAAGGAGGACGCAGGTATTTACCATATGTTTTTACAGAGCCGGGAATAGCAATGCTATCAGCAGTCTTAAGGAGTGACGAGGCTATTCAGGTAAGTGTAAATATTATGAATGCATTTGTAAAAATGCGACGCTTTCTGGCTGAGAATGCTTTGATGTTTGACAAGCTAAACAGCTTGGAACTAAAGCAATTACAGTATCAAAAGGAATCTAACGAGAAATTTGATCAGATTTTTGCTTATATTTCTGAACATGAAGAAGTGGGGTAGAAGATATTTTTTGAAGGGCAGATATATGATGCATTCAGTCTTTTGGTGAGCCTTGTGGGAAAAGCGGAAAAATCAATAGTCTTAATAGACAATTATGTTGATGTTGGAACTTTGAACATTCTTGCAAAAAAGAAAGATGGTGTAGATGTAACAATTTATACTGTTCGCAGAACCCGTCTTGCAAGTCAGGATATTACAAATTTTAACAGCCAGTATCCAACATTAACAGTGAATTATACGGGAGTTTTTCACGACAGATTTCTTATTATAGATGAAGAAACAGCATACCATATTGGTGCATCGATTAAGGATGCAGGTAAAAAATGTTTTGGAATAAGCCGTATAGAAGATGTGGGAATTGTTTCAGATATACTTCAACGTTTAGAAATTGAAACGGAAGAAGCAGACAATTAAATCACTATAATGAAAGAAGCCATTATGGAGATAGGAAATCTCTGTAATGGCCATTTTTTTACTGCGATTAACTTGATAAAACTATACAGTATTTTTGTCATAAAAATTATTAAATCTTTATAGATATTTAATTGACTGAGAATATATGCAATGATAAACTTTCAAAGATATTTAATTAAAGAAAGATTACGCTTGAAAATAAATGGAGAAGGAACGCCGGTTAGGGCATGGCATTTTCTCCGTCAGAAGAAAGCGTAGATATCAGATGAATGTATCCCTGCATAATGTACATTAACGGGTACAACATAACATCACCTGTACAGGACATTTGAGGCCACCGGTCCTTAGGTGGCATGTAAGTGGCACCTTAGTACCGCTGTAGGCCGAAATGAGCGGGAGCGATCCGGTACAGGTGATGTTATGTTGTGCACATAGAAAGACTAGAGAGGGGATACATTCACCTGATCAATAATTGTTCAAGGAGGAAATGACATGCAGATATTCAGAAATCTGAAGCCATACTGGAAGTCGGTCATCATCATAGCCCTTCTTCTCGTTCTGCAGGCATACTGTGATCTGTCACTTCCGGACTATACCTCAAAGCTCATAGATACCGGTATACAGAACTACGGTATAGAGCATTGCAGTCCGAAGCAGATCCCGGAGAAGGCCTACAACGTGATAGACGGATTCATGGATGATGACGAGAAAGCCGTATGGGAGAAATATTATGAAAATGGTTCGGATGGTTATTACTATCTGACAGAAGACGGCGAGGATCACATAGAAGATGTGGATAGTGCCTGTATGAAGGGGCTTATGATGTACTACTATCCATATCAGATGGTGAACTCGGATGAGGACAATGAGGTCAAGGCCGGACTTGCCAAGATGGGAATCACCCTGGATGAGATGCCAGAGGAGATGTGGTCACAGATAGGTGAGCAGATGAAGCCTACGGTTGACGGCATGCTCGACAGCATGGGTGAAGATTATATGGAATCCACAGCCATCGCGTGTACAAAGATATGTTACGACAGCTTTGGCTATGACTATAAGGTAGGACAGATGTCATACCTGAAGTGGGCAGCGGTAAAGATGCTTGGAATGTCACTTCTCATGGCTGCAGCAGCAGTTCTCATAGGACTTGTGGCGTCAAGGGTTGCGGCAAGCGTTGCCTGCGGACTCAGAGAAAAAGTGTTCAACAAGGTTATTGCATTTTCCGATGCTGAGATCAACAAATTTTCAACCGCATCACTCATAACCAGATCGACAAATGATGTTCAGCAGATCCAGATGGTGACGGTCATGATGCTTCGAATGGTACTGTACGCACCTATACTTTCGGTAGGAGGTATCATTAAGGTAGTGGAGACCGGAGCCGGAATGGGCTGGGTCATCTTCATAGGCATTGCAGCCGTTCTCATTCTCATGGGAACACTCATGGTCATTGCCATGCCTAAGTTCAAGATCATGCAGACACTTGTGGACAGAGTGAACCTTGTGTCCAGAGAGATACTTACAGGTATCCCGGTCATCAGGGCATTTGGCAGAGAGAAGCGAGAGGAAGAGAGATTTGACGAGGCAAATAAAGACCTGACGAAGAACACATTGTTCGTCAACAGAGTCATGACATTTGCAATGCCAATACTCATGTTCATCATGTATGCAATAAGCATACTTATAGAGTGGGTGGCAGCCCACAAGATCGATGCAGGTGTACTTCAGGTAGGATCAATGACTGCATTTATTACATACACAATGCTTATAATCATGTCATTCCTTATGCTCAGTATGATGTCAGTCATGCTCCCTCGTGCCAGCGTGGCAGCAGACAGAATACAGGAGATCATAGACACGGATGTGACTATTCAGGATGCAAAAGAGGCACAGAAGCTTGAAGCGCCAAAGGGTGTTGTAAAGTACGACAATGTTGCATTTGCATATCCGGGCGCAGATGAAAATGTGTTGGAGAACATATCATTTGAGGCGAGACCAGGACAGACCACGGCGATCATCGGAAGTACCGGTTGTGGTAAGAGTACACTGGTTCAGCTCCTCCCAAGATTCTACGATGTGACGGAGGGCTCGATAACTATAGACGGACAGGATATAAGAGACCTCACCATGGAGAGCGTAAGACAGAATATCGGCTTTGTCCCACAGAAGGGAATCCTGTTCTCAGGAACGATAGCGTCCAATATAAGATTCGGTGCGCCTGATGCATCCGATGAGGAAGTGAGACTTGCGGCTGAGATCGCCCAGGCATCCGACTTCATAGAGGAAAAGGAGCACGGCTACGACAGTGCGGTTGCCCAGGGCGGTGGAAATGTATCCGGCGGTCAGAAGCAGCGACTTGCAATAGCCAGAGCCATAGCGAGAAAGCCAAAGATCCTGATATTCGATGACAGCTTTTCAGCGCTTGACTTCAAGACAGATGTGGCAGTCAGAAAGGCGCTCGGCGAGCACGTGAAGGACAGCACGGTATTTATCGTTGCGCAGCGTGTCAGCACTATCCTCCAAGCTGATCAGATACTTGTACTTGATGAGGGTACGATAGTCGGCAAGGGAACTCACAAGGAGCTTATGCAGACCTGTGAGGAGTACAGGCAGATAGCCGAGTCACAGCTTTCTCCATCAGAGATAGCGGCCAGTCTTGGAACAACACTGGAAGAAAAAGAAATGGCAGAGGCTGATTTTGCCGGTGCAGACCTGATAGAAAACGAGTCCGTTGGAACTGACTCAGAAAGGCAGGTGTAGGACATGGCAGAACAGAATCAGACAAATAACCATAAGAATTTCAGAGGCCCTAGAAGAGGTCCGGGTTCTATGATGGGCGGCGAGAAAGCCAAAGACTTCAAGGGAACGATAGGAAAGTTATTCAGATACATAGGCAAATACAAGGCGGCGGTTATAGTCGTTGCCATATTTGCAATTGGAAGTACGATATTCAATGTTGTATGTCCAAAGGTACTCGGCAAGGCGACAACAGCCCTGTCAGAGGGAATCATGAACAAGATAACTGGCAACGGCGGAATTGATTTCACCTATATCGGCAAGATATTGTTGTTCTGTCTCGGTCTGTATGTGCTCAGCGTGGCATTTAACTTTGTTCAGGGATTCATCATGACCGGTATCACTCAGAAGGTGTGTTACAGGATGAGACGTGAGGTGTCCGAGAAGATCAACAGGATGCCGATGAGCTACTTTGAGAGCAGAACCTACGGCGAGGTCCTTTCAAGGATCACAAATGATATAGACACCATGGGTAACGGTCTGAACCAGAGTATCACACAGCTCATCACATCGGTTAGTACGGTCATCGGTGTAATCGTGATGATGCTCACGATCAGTCCACTTATGACGCTCATATCAGTGCTGATACTTCCTATAAGTATCATGCTCATGATGTTCGTCATCAAGAGATCCCAGAGATTCTTCAAGCAGCAGCAGGAATATGTGGGACATATCAATGGTCAGGTTGAAGAGGTGTACGGCGGACACAATGTCATAAAGGCATTCAATAAGGAAGACGATGTGAAAAAAGAGTTCCATGAGACAAATGAAACTCTGTACAAGTCAGCCTGGAAGTCGCAGTTCTTCTCAGGACTGATGCAGCCTATCATGATGTTTGTCGGCAACCTGGGATATGTGGCAGTTGCCATATCAGGTGCGGCTCTGGCGATCAGGGGAACTATCCAGATCGGTGATATTCAGGCATTTATACAGTACGTGAAGAACCTCACACAGCCTGTTCAGCAGGTTGCCCAGGTCACAAATATGATGCAGCAGATGGCGGCAGCCGCTGAGCGAGTATTTGAACTTCTGGAGGAGAAGGAAGAGGAGCAGATAGTAGAGAATCCTGTATCCACAGAGGGAATCAAGGGCGAAGTTACATTTGAGCACGTAAAGTTCGGATACAATCCGGAGCAGATAATCATTAAGGATTTCTCAGCCCATGTAAAGCCGGGCCAGCAGGTTGCCATAGTTGGTCCTACCGGAGCGGGCAAGACCACCATGGTCAAGCTGCTCATGAGATTCTACGATGTAAATGGCGGTGCCATACTTCTGGACGGACACAACATAAAGGACTTCAACAGACGTGAGCTCAGGGATGTATTTGGCATGGTGCTTCAGGATACATGGCTGTTCAAGGGCACTATCATGGAGAATATCAGATACGGAAGACTGGATGCCACGGATGAGGAAGTCATCGCAGCAGCAAAGGCAGCCCATGCACACAGATTCATCTCGGCACTTCCGGGTGGATACAACATGGAGCTCAACGAGGAGATAACAAATATCTCCCAGGGACAGAAGCAGCTCTTGACTATCGCGAGAGCCATTCTTGCAGACAATCCGGTTCTGATCCTTGATGAGGCTACATCGTCAGTTGATACGAGAACAGAGCACAGGATACAGAAGGCCATGGACAATCTGATGAAGGGCAGAACAAGCTTTGTCATCGCTCACAGATTGTCGACCATCAAGAATGCAGACATCATCCTCGTAATGAAGGACGGTGACATTATAGAGCAGGGTAACCATGAAGAGCTCATGGCTCAGAACGGCTTCTATGCGGATCTATATAACTCGCAGTGGAGTTAAGAAATGTATAGATAGTATAGATGAAAAGTCAATGTTAAAACGGCAAGTAATATAGTGCAAAAAAGCATGGACAAAATATCAATAATAAAAGAATAAGCACAAAATTAAGGTATCAAAGCCTGCATAAACACATGTGAGATCACATTTGACGATTGTCAAAGGAGAGATTGTTCATATTGTTTATGCAGGCTTTTGCTATAGAGTGGGTGGAGTATATAATTGGGTGTTTTGATGGAGTTGTATAGTTGTATACTGATAGGCTTTTTTATTTTTGCGCACAAAATTGTATCTTTTCTGGGGAAAAAGCGTAAAAAGATACAATTTATGGGATCCTTGTATCTTTTAAGTTTTTAAATTAAAAAAGGAGATAATTTTGTGTGCAAAATACAGAAAAAATAAAAAAAGATAAAAAACCGGTGTTATGTTTGCGCGTGAATCCCGCTACACTCAAAAATCCATTATATACAAGCCTGATCGATATATGATATTATTAAATATTGTGGTGAGAAATTATATGAGAGGTTATACAATGAAGAATAAATACCAAAACACAGTGTACGCCTGTTTTGTGGGTTATATAGTACAGGCGATCGTCAACAACTTTGTGCCTTTGCTTTTTCTGACATTTGAGAAGAGTTACAACATCCCGCTCAGCAAGATCACTATGCTGATAACGTTCAATTTCGGAATCCAGCTTGTTATCGATCTGCTGTCAGCCAAATTTGTGGACAGGATAGGATACAGGATATCGATAGTCCTTGCCCACGTATTTTCTGCGGCTGGACTCATAAGCCTTGTGATACTGCCGGACGTGCTGCCAGATGCATTCACGGGAATATTTATCTCGGTGGTGATATACGCGGTGGGAGGTGGACTAATAGAGGTTCTGATCAGTCCCATCGTGGAGAGCTGTCCAAGTGATAACAAAGAAAAGGCGATGAGCCTTCTGCACTCGTTTTATTGCTGGGGACACGTGGCTGTGGTGCTGCTGTCAACCCTGTTCTTCAAGGTATGTGGAATACAGAACTGGAAGGTCATGGCGCTGATATGGGCAGTGATCCCAATCATAAATGGCATTGCATTTACCAGAGTCCCAATAGCCTCGCTCATAGAAGAGGGAGAGAGCGGAATGACGATCAGGGAGCTCTGTATGAATAAGACATTCTGGATACTCATGCTCATGATGCTGTGTGCGGGTGCCAGTGAACAGGGAGTCAGCCAGTGGGCGTCCACATTTGCAGAGCAGGGACTTGGAGTGAGCAAGGTTGTTGGAGACTTTGCCGGACCGATGGCATTTGCCGTGCTGATGGGAAGTGCGGAATCCTTGCGGGAGTTATATTCCCAGTGCTTCTGCTCGTGGGGATACTTCTTCTGAGAAAGAAGAATACTAAAGAAAATGTATGTTAAAAAGCAGAAATATAGATATAGTTAGGAGTTAGATTCATGAAAAAGATTGTAGAGATGTGGAATAAGGTGTCGCTGATCGCAAAGATATTGGTTGGAATAGTGATCGGTGCGGTGCTTGGACTTCTGGTGCCGGGGGCAACGGGAATAGGACTGATCGGAACCATGTTCGTCAGGGCGCTCAAGGCAATCGCGCCGATACTGGTGTTTGCCCTTGTCATCAGCTCCATTGCAAACGCAGGAAAGGGAAATGGCCAGCAGTTCCGCATGGTGACGATCATGTATATACTCAGCACGCTGTGCGCGGCGGTTGTGGCGGTGAGCGCAAGCTTTATTTTCCCTGTAACCATGACACTGGACCTTGAATCATATCAGTCTGATGTTGTTCCATCGGGAATCATGGAGGTGCTTCAGAATCTTTTGCTCAACATCACTGACAACCCCGTAAATGCGGTACTCAATGCAAATTATCTCTGCATACTTGCATGGGCGCTTTTGTTTGGACTTGCCATGCGCCGTACAAGCAAGTCCGTGAAATCTGCACTTGTATCCATATCGGATGCGGTATCGACCGTCGTGAGGTGGATCATCGGATGCGCGCCATTTGGAATCATGGGACTTGTGTTCACGACAGTATCGGAGAGTGGATTGTCGATATTCAAGGAATATGGCAGATTGCTGCTGGTGCTTGTGGGTGCTATGCTCACGGTTGCATTGATCGTAGATCCTCTTCTTGCGACTATCGTCTTAAGGAGAAATGCATATCCACTCGCGTGGAGATGTCTCAGAGAGTCAGGCGTGACGGCGTTCTTTACCAGAAGTTCCGCGGCAAATATCCCTGTGAATATGTCACTTTGCAAAAGACTTGGACTTGACCCGGATGTGTATTCAGTATCCATACCGCTTGGCGCGACCATCAATATGGACGGTGCCGCCATCACTATAACTATAATGGCGCTTTCCGTTGCAAATACCATGGGAGTTTCGGTCGATGTTCCGACAGCACTCATGCTCAGTCTCATGGCAACTCTTGGCGCATGCGGTGCATCAGGTGTTGCGGGAGGATCGTTACTTCTCATTCCTATGGCATGCTCGCTGTTTGGGATCCCACAGGATATATCCATGCAGGCTGTTGCCGTCGGAATGATCATCGGAGTGGTTCAGGATTCACTTGAGACAGCGATCAACTCATCGGGAGATGTACTCTTTGCCGCTACAGCGGAGTACAGACAGTGGCAGAAGGATGGCAGAGAATTCAAGATAGGCGCCATCGTGAATCCGGATGAGTAGGACATTTTAGATAAAAAACAACCGGGTATGTTCAGGAAGAAACATACCCGGTTGTTTTTGTCTTTATACTCCCCTTATCCCCATTTTAATAATTCCATTTGCATCTTTAGAGATCCCCTCAAGAACATGCGGAATTACCAACATATCCGTGCCGCATTTAGGGCATGCCGCAATTCCCAGCAGTTCGTTAGTACTTTCCGCACGATATTCAGACTGATATTCGATACCGTTTTTCTGCCACATAAAGATATGTCCGCATTTGTAACACTTAACTTCCCTGAACGTATTCCCCATAATAAATAATAACCTCCGCTGTAGTTTGTTTGTATAGTTAGTTTAACTCATCGTTATTGACAATGGAAGAAACGACAGGTTTTATCTTTAAATACAATATGAAACTACAAATAGTATTAATGACATTAATCGCCTACAGAAACTTGTCCAGTTCTGCATCAACATTCTTCCTCTTCTTGATCTTCGGGTGGTCGATGATGTTCCCCTTGGCAACGACCATTTCTAAATTTCTTAGGGCGCGCAGATCGTCCAGAGGATTTCCTGCGGTGACTATCATGTCTGCATATTTGCCCTTCTCGATTGAGCCGGTAAGCTGTCCGATCCCGGCAAGTTCCGCACTTCGCTTTGTCGCTGTGTACAGTGCAAATGAGTTGGATACCCCGACGTATTTGTGGAAGTAGTACAGCTCACGCCAAAAGTCGTACTGTGTGATCCATGGACAGCCGACGTCATTTCCCAGCACAACAGGGATGTCATTTGCCAGGGCTGCCTTTGAGCAGTCAATGATTCCCTCAAATACGACATTTCCATTGTACTGCTCGACCTCAGTCGCATTCGTGAGTGCGCGGTCAAACAGGGCATATGGAAGAGCCGGAGAGATAGTGGTGCAGAGGAATGCCCCGTGTTCCTTGAAAAGCCTTATCATGTCGTCGTCCATCTTGGCACCGTGCTCGATGGAATCAACTCCGTTTTCCAGAGCCACGCGCACACCCTCAGGTGATTCGACGTGAGCGGACACCATGTAGCCGTCTGCATGAGCCTTGTCGCAGACTGCGCGCACCATATCTGGTGACATTTTCAGTTCTCCCGGAACGCCCTTTTCCTTTGCATCAAGAACTCCGCCGGTGATCATGAGCTTGATGATATCAACCTTTTCTTTCTCACATTTGTCCAGGTGGGCAAGTGCTTCATCTATGTTCGCGGCAGCGATGGCGACCGATCCCGCCATATGTCCGCTGGGAACCGAGATTCCCTGATTGGCGGCAAGAATACGCGGTCCCATCTTGGTGCCTGCTTCGATCTCGTCACGCAGTCTGGTGTCAAAGTCACCAAGGCCACCAACTGTTCTTATGGTAGTGACACCGCCTAACAGTTCGTCCTTTGCAAAGCCCGCCACCATGTTGTACGCGACAGCTCTGGTTAGAGCAGAGCCCATGATGGTATTTACAAGTTTTTCATTGTCGCGCTGCTTCTTCTGCGGTTTTCCGCTTCCCGCAAGATGTACATGCATATTGATAAGACCCGGCAGAATGTAATGTCCCTGAAGGTTTATGATCTTGTATCCGTCAAGATCATCAGTATCCTTTACGATGTCATATATTTTGCCGTCCCTGACCAGGATACAGAGCCCGGTCTGTATCTGCATATCTTTAGTTCCGTTTAATATTTTTCCATTTGTAAATGCATAATTCATAGTCATGCCTCGCTTATAAAATATGAATTTCCCATAGCTCAAATATACAATATTCTAAACATGATTTGCAACAGATGAAAAACTTTATCAACAACAAAGAACGCTTGTCCCTTGAAGAGGCAGCTGTCTGGTGATATAATCCAGTTTCAGTGAATAAATAAAATAAATATTCATTGGAAATAAATAAGGGTTGGAGGGTGTTATGAAATTTGATATAGAGATAAATAAC
>JAEDGW010000019.1 GCA_016297325.1 Coprococcus sp.
TACAGTGACTTGTCGCCAGTTTTGTAAATTGACATTCGCTCCACGAAAAACCTGCATCATATCGATACAGCAACCTCCGCTTCACAGCTATCATGTCACAGCAAATTCGATTATATACTAGGGATTCTGTTAAATCAAGACTTTTCTCAAAAAAACTTCATAAAATTTTAAAGCTAATTTTGTGCACTTTTTCCGCTTAATTTGAACATTCTTTTCATCTGTACACCCTTGTTTCCATATATAGACAATTTGGAAAAACTGAGAATGAATCCGTAATCTGAATGATATCCATAATTCTCGATAGTAAAACCTGGAAACTCTGCTTCCAATGCTCCAAGAAGTTCAGTCATATCATCTATCTTATACTTTTTCTCTGTCATATATGCATATATGAATTTCTCTACGGTATCCCTGTCGTCGATCACCTTTATCACAAGCTTGCCCGAGTCATCTGTCTGGACAATAGTTCCCGGCACATTCTGCTGTACAAGTGTCGCAAAATGTGTATATCCATAGTTTCTCACATCAAAGTCCGGATACTTTCTTATTATACCTTCGTACACCTGTGAAGCATCAGCTTCACTTCCTATACTTTTATAATAGGAAGAAACAGAATATATCTCCCTTGCTATCTCAGCCATGTCAACCACGGATGCAGTACATTTCTCACCATAGACAACCTCTGTATATATAAATCTGCCACTCGACTCGACCAGCGTCCTCGAAGTGTTGCAGCTTCCCATCACCACGGTGGCAACACCGTCAAGGTTCAGTTTTTCCACAACCGGTATAAAGGCCGTATCCGAAGTTGCTATATATACTCTGTCTGCATTTGCCTGTTCCATATCGGTCATGATATCCACAGCCATTGCGACCTTCTGTTCCTCTATCGTATCATAATTTACGGCGCAGGTTGTAAGTCTGCATCTTTTAAGCACTTCTCCACCGATATCGCCGCCAAATATCTTCCTTATAACAATATCATCTGATCTGTGGATCTCATCGCAGATCACCGGTATCATCTTCTCTTCTGTACTATTTCCATCTATATATAATGCAGCTCTCATCTCGCATCCCCTTTTTTCGTATATTCTATACCTCTATATCCTGCCGTCATCCTTGAGCATCTCCATAAGCGTCTGTTTTACCCCAAACTCTTCACATAGATTCTCTGCCTCAGCAAGCGTTCTCTTTCTCTTTTCCTGTGACACATTTTTCTTCACAGCACGTATAAGCAGATTCTTTGGAGAATGTGCAATGTCAATAAACTCCATCACATCAGTTTTGTAACCGCATGCCTCAAGCATAAGTCCTCTGATGGAATCCGTCATAAGAGCCGCCATTCTCTCCTTCAAAATGCCATAGTGGGTTATGGCTGCAAGCTTATCTGAATGTATCTGTCTGTTAAGTTCATGCTGGCAGCACGGAACCGAAAGAATATAGTCCGCATTCCAGCAGATCGCATTGTACAATGCATAGTCTGTCGCCACATCACACGCATGGAGTGTCATGACCATATCTATATCCATATCCGTTCTATAACCATTTATATCCCCCAGTTCAAACTGCAGTCCCGTATATCCAAATTTCTCGGCAAGCCTGTTGCAGTCCTCTATCACCTGGGCTTTAAGGTCAAGTCCGGTTATGTGCACATCCAGATGCTTCACCTCATGCAGATAATAGTACACGACAAATGTCAGATATGATTTGCCGCATCCAAAGTCCAATATATTAATAGAAGATTTATTGTAACTTTTCATGACATCATCCACGATCTCTGCAAATCTGTTGATCTGCTTGAACTTGTCATACATGGAATTCACGACTTTGCCGTCCTTAGTAAATATACCAAGGCTGACAAATACAGGTATGTCCATTCCCTCCTCGAGGATATACTTTTTCTTTCTGTTGTTGCCTGCTATCGTGATAGCTTTTCCTTCAGTCTTTCTCTTATTCACCGCAAGCTTTCCCTTCTTTGAGATCTTCACATCCCATTCTTCTCCGGCCGCAAATGCATTTACCTGCCTGTAGCCTCTATCCAGTTCGCCAGTCAGGCAATCTCCAAATGAATCCTCCTCAACGTTCTCATAAAATACCTGTTTCTCGGTATACCTGCCTATCTGATAGCAGCGTTTTCCGCCAAGCACCTTTTTCTCAAACACGCATTTTTTATATTCACCTCTGCCGCCACTGAGCACGACCTTATACGGTGCCAGTTCTGCCAGACTCTCAATCAATTCTTCCATATATTCTCCCATTCATATTTATTGCGGCGTCTTTGCCTTGACGCTCCGCACTGATACAAGTATAATCTAAAAGATATATTTTTTGAAGCAAATTCTGTGACGCACACCACATCACAGCATACATAAAGCACAGATTCAGGAAGGAATAAACATATGTGGATAGCAGATGGATGGAAAGATTATGAAGTTATAGACTGCTCCGACGGAGAAAAGCTTGAGAGATGGGGCAAATATATACTGCTCCGCCCGGATCCTCAGGTTCTGTGGAGCACGCCAAAGAAGAATCCGAACTGGAACAAATTGAACGGACATTACCACCGAAGCAATAAAGGCGGCGGAGAATGGGAATTCTTCAGTCTCCCAAAACAGTGGACAATAAATTACAGAGACCTCACATTTAACCTGAAACCATTCAGTTTCAAGCATACAGGCCTGTTCCCGGAGCAGGCGGCAAATTGGGACTGGTTTAGCAAGATCATAAAGGAATCCGGCAGGAAAGACGTAAAGGTCCTGAACCTGTTTGCCTACACAGGAGGCGCAACCTGCGCTGCAGCAAAAGCAGGAGCAGCCGTGACTCACGTCGATGCCTCAAAGGGAATGGTCACATGGGCAAAGGAGAATGCTGTTTCGTCAGGCCTTTCAGACGCACCTATCAGATGGATCGTTGACGACTGCGTAAAGTTCGTTGAAAGAGAGATCCGCAGAGGCAACAAATACGACGCCATCATCATGGACCCTCCATCATACGGAAGAGGCCCAAAGGGTGAGATCTGGAAGATTGAGGAAAAGATACATCCTTTCATCCAGCTTTGCAGCAAACTGCTGAGTGACAAACCTCTCTTCTTTCTTGTAAACTCATATACTACAGGACTTGCGCCAGCGGTTCTCACATATATGATCTCAACAGAGGTCAAGGCCAGATATGGCGGTCACGTCATCTCAGATGAGATCGGACTTCCTGTATCAGATACAGGGCTTGTTCTTCCATGCGGAGCAGCCGGAAGATGGCAGAAATAATCCAGCCTTGCGCATATAGCGGCTAATGCCATAACAATGGGCAAAAACCAATGTCCAGGAATAATTATATAGACGCAAAATGCAGTATATACAATTCACATCGCCGAATTGCATATACTGCATTTTGTCTTATTTCTTTCTACACAGCACATTTGCATCACAGATAACCCAATTATATATAATATACGCAGTTTATATTGCTTTATATTATTATTTACACCGTCACATCCGCAAATTCGTATCGTATAACCTTCGCAAGATCAGCAGGGGCTATCTCTATCTGATATCCAACCTTGCCCGCACTCACATACATCCTATCAAGATCCCTGGCACTGGCGTCAATAGTTGTCCTGAAAAATTTCTTCATTCCTATAGGTGAGCAGCCACCGTGAATATAACCGGTAAGCGGCAGAAGTTCCTTTGCCTTTAACATGTCTATTGATTTCTCTCCAACTGCCTTGGCCGCTTTCTTGAGATCAAGCTCCTCCTTGACCGGGATCACAAACACATAATTTGCTCCCGACTTTGCAACTGTGACCAGGGTTTTGAACACATACGTCGGATCCTGCCCCAGGATCGCAGCCACTTTCTCTCCGTTTGTCTCCCCGGTTTCGACATAACAATAATGGTTGTACTTTATCTTTTTGCTGTCAAGTATACGCATGACATTTGTCTTTTCTTCGGTCTTTGAAGCTTTGTTTTTATCCTTCATGATCAAACTTCCTCTCTATTCACCAAACAGCGCTCCAGCCGGTCTAAAAGTCCGGTTGAAGCGCTATATCCTCTACACTATTATCGCTCTTCCATAGGAAGATATTCTCTATGTGTTCCAACGTATTTGTATGCAGGTCTGATTATCTTGCCCGCATTTACAAGTTCCTCTATTCTATGAGCTGACCAGCCTGCAATTCTTGCGATTGCAAATATAGGTGTGAACAGCTCGATAGGAATTCCAAGCATAGTATATACAAAACCACTGTAGAAATCCACGTTCGCAGATATGGTCTTTGCGCTGCGCCTTCTCGCTGCGAGAAGCTCAGCAGATATACGCTCAACCTCTGTGTAAAGCTTGAACTCCTTCATACGGCCTTTCTCCTGTGCAAGTCTCTCAGCATATCCCTTGAGTATCCTTGCACGCGGATCAGAGTTGGTATATACCGCATGGCCCATTCCATATATCAATCCAGAGTGGTCAAATCCCTTTTTATCCAAAAGACCCGTGAGGTATTCCTCAAGAGCAGCTTCATCATCCCAGTTCTTCACGTGGCTCTTCAGATCATCAAACATCTGCTGAACCTTAAGATTCGCGCCACCGTGCTTAGGACCTTTAAGTGATCCCAGAGAGCTGGCAACTGCAGAATATGTATCCGTACCTGTAGATGATACTACATGGGTGGTAAATGTTGAGTTGTTACCACCGCCATGCTCAGCATGTATAACAAGGCATATATCAAGCACCTGAGCCTCAAGCTCTGTATATTTCTTGTCGCTTCTGATCAGCCTAAGGAAATTCTCTGCAGTAGAAAGTCCCGGCTTCGGATTGTGTATTACAAGACTCATGTCGTGGAAATAGTGCTTATATCCCTGATATCCATATGCTGCAATGATCGGGAACTGGGCTATCAGCTCCATACACTGTCTGAGTACGTTCTCAATACTTATATCGTCAGGATTGTCATCATACGAGTAAAGCGTAAGTACACATCTCTGTAATACATTCATCATGTTTTTACTTGGAGCCTTGAGTATTACGTCTCTTGTAAACTTTCTCGGGAGCTCTCTGTAGCACTCCATCATCTCCACAAATCTCTTAAACTGAGCTTCATTCGGAAGTTTTCCAAACAGGAGAAGATACATAGTCTCCTCAAATCCGAATTTGCTTCCGTGGAAGCCTCTTTCAAGATCCTCCACATTGTATCCCTGGTAATAGAGCCTTCCATCTGTTGGCACTCTCTCACCATCTATGACATCATAACCGATGACATCCGATATCTCTGTCAGTCCTGTGAGGACGCCCTTACCTGTTGAATCTCTAAGTCCTCTCTTGACGTCATATGTGACATAGAGGTTCTGATCTATCTTGCCAGATTCTGTACAATAACCCGTAAGCTCATCTAATATTCTGTTATACTCCTCGCTGTTCTTCTCCAAACCTCATGTCTCCTTCCCAAATTCCAGACCACATGCATGTCTGCAAATGATCAAATCTCGTCAATATTTTATAACTCACAACAGTTTAACAAAAAAACAGATTTTTCGCAAGGAAAGTACGACAATTATTACGCTTTTTACGTATTTTTTCCTTATTTTCTGGTTTTATATAATTTTCTATATCTCTATAATATATCTCTCATAAGCATTTACTATCTTTGTCTCATGATATGTGGACTCACGCACAAAATCGCGCCCGTAGTTGATATGGACATGCCCGTGGACAAAATACTTTGGTTTGTATTCCTCCATAAGCGTTCTGAAACACTTGAATCCGGTATGTGGGATATCCTCTGAATCATTTATCCTGTACGCCGGGGAATGTGTCACAAGAATATCAAAGCCTTTTTTCCTTCTGATTTTCCACTTCAGCTTGCGTATACGCGCACACATGGCACGCTCTGAATACTGATGATCCGCCCCACCAAATTTGTACTCCATGGAGCCTCCAAGTCCGAGTATCCTCACACTCTTATATTCATACAGTTTGTCATCTATACATATACAGCCATCCGGAGGTGTATCCTTGTAACACACATCATGATTTCCATGTACGTATAGAACCGGTGCATGACTAAATGTCGCAAGAAATGACAGATACTGCGGGGCCAGGTCGCCACAGGATATTATCAGGTCTATGCCTTCCAGTTTGCTTTTGTCAAAGTAATCCCACAGATATTTAGATTCCTCATCTGCCAACAACAAGATCTTCACTACTACACTTACTCCTGTTTTCTTACCGTATTTTTCCGGATATCCACGTTTTCCTTCTCCAGACATCCACATCAGGTATCCGCACCTATTTTACATCAGGTACTGACTTAAGTTCAAGACTTTCCGGCGTATCGACACCCTGCAGCGCCACAACCGTCTTGGCCTCATCCATGAGATCCTCTGCTGTCGGAAGCATTCCAACTACATTCTCAGCAAGCCAATCCATCTTAAGTATGTCCTCATGGAGCATTGCTCCATCATCCTCGTTTCTCACAACACCATTCTGAGAAGTAAGCTTACCGCTGAACGGCGTTATCGCTCCCTCACGTATCAGATTGGTCATAACAGATATGAGCTTCTGTGTGCCTGCAGGAAGATGCTTTGAACAGATCACATCAACTATACCCGCTGACATTCCCCACCAATAGCTGACCGCATTTGCAGTCTCGCTCTTCTCCTCCTGTTTCCAATTACCATCCAGGATGGATCTGAGGATTCTTTCATAGAATGCTCCCCAGTTGTAAAATGGCATGGCAAGATTTACCACATCACCATTCTGATCATAGTGGTAAAGTCCAAAATTACGCGATGCATCATCAGGCATGATCATATCTCTGTCCGATATATATGTTATTCCATTCTTCTCGAAGAACTTCTGAGGATTTGCATCCTTCACCTTCGTCCACTGAAGGTATATCTTCGCCCTTGGATTCACCATTCTCGCACCTATCGCAAATGCGTTTATATTCGCAGTCGTTCCAAATATAGGATAATCTGCTACATAACCTATCTGTCCATCTGCGCACAGGCTTCCGGCTATCATACCGGTGATGAACTTCACTTCATACATTCTCGCATAATACGTCCTTACATGGCTGTTCGCAAGGCTTAAAGAACAGTTGAGTATCTTTATATCAGGATGCAGGACTGCCACCTTGAGAGCCTCAGGAAGCATCTCAGGGCCCGTTGTGAATATCACATCATACTTTTCTTCAACAAGCTTATTCAGGCACTCAACAAGCTTCGTCTGTGTATCGACATTGCAGAATGTTCTGCTGTCTATCGCATCGCCAAGCTTGTTCTGCATATCAAGGCGTCCCAGCTCATGGCAATATGTCCACACTGAATTGGCAGGGGACTTATCATACACAAATGCCACCTTGAGATTTGACGGTGTAGACGGCTTTATCACAAGATCAAGTATCGACTTCTTCGGCTCGACAGGATCCAGCTTAGGCAGCACAACCTGTTCCTTCTTCCTGCTCGAAAGGACTATCTCAGTCCACACCTTTTCAACGCTGTCCTTAACCTCGGTCGTGGACATCTTTTTCAGAGCGTCATAGCCATACACATTGAGGAACACAAGCATCGCATCGTCAACAGTTATCGTCAGATCTTCGCTGCCCTTCTTTGCAAGATACGCCCTCTCAAATGCAAGATGAGCAGAATTGAAATCCAGTCTCTCATCGTCAGAGAACTCTCCGTCCTTATCAAGGCCTATAAATTCTCTCAGCTTGTCGTATCCGCCTGTCTGGGAAAAATGTACATAGTTAATTCCTGTCTGTTTATGAAAATCCATAAACTCATAATATACTTTATTCTCTATCGAGTCATTCCTTCTAGGTATCTTTCTCGTAACCATAGCAGGCACTGAATCCGCTCCAAAGTATTTGAGAACACTCACCCTTTTATTTCCCTCAATGACATAAAATTTATTCATGTATTCATAGACCTTTATAGGATCATGGATACCTTCTTCTATATGTGATGCGCACAGGGCTGACCACTTGGCTCCAAATTCCGTATGGAAGTCCAGTATCGGCATAAAATTGCTCGCAAATGCAGTTGTCCTCGCCGCTGTCGCAGTACCGACAACTCTGTCGAGCGATATTGTCTGTAATCCAAGATTGACCTCTCCTACGGTATCTGATGGTGATATGATCTCATCCAGAACCGGAAGATATGGATATTCATTTTTTGCTACGGCTGCCTGGTATCTCTTCTCACCAAGCTTCTGTGCCTTCAGATATTCGTTTGCTGACATACTATCACTCTCCTTATTCAAGACCCTATAGTAATACTATAAAATTCAAGATTCAAGATTCAGTTCACATATATTTTACTAAATATTCTAACTATTATATACAATTCATCCGCCGCACCTCAATTTTCAACAACCCATTCCACTGTGGATCAGCCCTTCTTATGCAATCTGTACAAGTGTCATTGTGAATTATGTCCGATTGCGTCTTGATTTTGCATCCAATATGTTGTATTATAATAATATCTTCATGAACATTTCACATATTTTCGACTTTTAATATCGGTGTGTGTGAATAGCAATATATAAAGGAGTCTGGCTAATACACTTCCACCAGGCTCCTTTTCATTGTACCATCTATCTGTTTTTTTGCCATCAGCTCACGGCAATGTTCGTCGATTTAACCTCTATGATCGTTCATCTTCCCTGTATTTGTCGAATGTAACCGAGATATCTGTTCCCTTTCCAGGTTCACTCTCCATATCAAGCTTCGCATTGTTGCGGACAACTATATGCTTTACTATGGCAAGGCCAAGACCAGTGCCTCCGGTTGATTTGGATCTGCTCTTGTCCACCCTGTAAAAACGCTCGAAGATCCTCTCCTGGTGCTCCTTAGGAATTCCTATACCTGTATCCTTCACCCTGAGAACAACCTTGTCATCCACAGTTTTTACTGATACATCAACTTTTCCGTTCTTGTTGTTGTATCTGATGGCGTTGTCCGTGAGGTTATATACAAGCTCCTCCATCATCATCTTATTCGCATATATATAACCATGGCTTCCATCGTAGCTGAGTGCCACGTTGTTCTTCTCCGCATTTATCGCCAGCATGTCCGTGGCAGTTCTTGCTATGACCGCAAGATCTATCTTCTCCATCACAGGAGCGTCCTCCGACACATCAAGCTCAGACAGTCTGATTATGTCGTTGATGAGCGTGAGCAGACGGTTTGAATTCTTGTGTATCTCAGTTGCAAAATGATGCACATCCGCCTCAGTTGCCATTCCAGTCTCTATGAGCTCTGAATAACCTGATATGGATGTGAGCGGAGTCTTCAGCTCATGGGATACATTTGCTGTGAACTCCTGGCGCATCTGTGAGCTCTTGACTATATCCGCATGCTGCTTCTGTATCATGTCGATGAACGGTCGCATCTCCTTGTAAGCAACTATGTGCGTGTCATCATCCAGACTGTTCGCCATCTGCTCGATAGGCTTCAAAATATTCCTTGTAAGATAATGTGTGACTATGATCGTCACAAAAACCAGAAGTGCCATAACTATCAGCATGACCGGCACTGCTGCAAGGAACATACTGATAACGTTATTGGACTCCCTTGCTATTCTGAGCACCCTTCCGGACTTAAGCAATATCGCATAGTAATACGTGCTCTTGTTAAGAGTAGCCGACTTTCTTATGACATGGCCATCGCCATGTTCAAATGCATCTGCTATCTCCGGTCTGTCGAGATGATTCTGCATGGACGTCTCATCAGCCTGATTATCGTACAGTACACTTCCATCAGGTGCGATCAGTGTAAGTCTCAGATCGTCAGAGTCCACACTAGCATATACACTTGTGTCATCACCGTCAAAGTCTCCGGTATTCTTAAGAACTTCTGCATAGCCCTTCAGATCTCTTATGATCTCAGCCTTGTACACCTCATAGAATATGAAAGTGGACAAAACCATGGTCACAGCTATCGCCACCAGCGAAAATGTGATGAACTCCAAGTTGATAACCTTTCTCAGTCTTCTGTCGTCTCTCTTACCCATACGCTACTCCATCTTATATCCTACATTTCTAACTGTCTTTATCATATTGCCGGCTTCGCCGAGTTTCTGTCTCAGGGTCTTGATATGCATATCAAGAGTTCTGGACTCACCCTCGTAGTCCGTTCCCCACACATCTGACATGATAGTGTCTCTGTGAAGAACTATTCCGGCATTTACCATGAGGAGCTTTAAAAGCTCAAACTCCTTAAATGTCAGTTCACACAATTCGCCAGCCACATGGACCTCACGTCTCTCTGAATCAAGGGTTATGTCGCCAAGAACCAGCTGCTTGTCATCCTGAAGTGCCCTGCTTCGTCTGAGCAGCGCCTTGACTCTTGATATGAGTTCCATCACGCCAAATGGCTTGGTGAGATAATCGTCAGCTCCTATATCAAGACCTTTAACCTTGTCAAGTTCTGTCGTCTTGGCTGTGACAAGAATGATAGGAACTCTGACCGTGTCAGGTCTGCTTCTGAGCTTCTTCACGATATCAAGCCCGTCCATATCCGGAAGCATGATGTCTAAAAGCACAAGATCAGGCACCTTCTCCGCTGTTCTGGAAAAGAATGATTTCGCATTCTCAAACTCCTCCACCGCATAGCCGCTGTTCTTCAGAGCAAACATCTCTATCTCTCTGATATTCTTATCATCCTCTACTATATAAATGTGTACTGCCATTTATTTTCTCCTTTCCCATAAGTGCCGGCCTGTCATGCACCCCTGTTTATGATAAAATTAATATTTACTTCTTAAATTCTATAGCCCTGCGTAAATTTGTACATCACTATTTCAATTTGTACATCTCTCTGTAATAAGTGTACATGCTCTGGAAATCTATATTCGTATCCTTCTTCATATTGTCCAGATACTCATGTGTATCAAAATTGTCGGACTTAAGCTGCAGCATGGCTACAGCAACATTTGAACAGTGATCTGCAACCCTCTCATAATTGTTGATGAGGTTCTCCAGGGAAATTCCCAGTTCAATAGTACATTTTCCCTTCTGAAGCCTCTTGATATGCTGCTTCTTGACAACGCTGTTCAGTTCGTTTATAGCCTCCTCAAGCGGCTCGACATGGGACGCCTCCTGCAGATCCTCTTTCTCATATGCGTCAACTGTCATATCGACTATCTTCTGGACAGCATCTTTATATACACCAAGTTCCGACTTTGCCTTGTCCGAGAAAGCAGATCCTTCTGTATTCATCTTCTTGCATATGTCGGCAATGGTTATGGCATGATCTGACATCCTCTCCAGATCACCTATAACATGAAGGCCTATGGACACCTTCTGGCTGTCCTCATGCGACAGCTCCTTGCTGCTGAGTTTGACCATGTATGATCCAACCTCATCCTCGTAGGTGTCTATGATTCCCTCAAGATCCTCTACCTTATCTCTGACTGTCTCATCATAATTATCCACCAGTGACAGTGCCATATCAACACTGTTCTTTGAAAGCTGTGCCATATATTTCACTACATCAATGCAGTGTCCCACTGCAAACGCCGGCTTCTCAAGGAATCTCACATCCAGACGCTTGAGCATCTCAAGCTCTGCAGGTGTATCCTTCTCTGTCTCTTCCTTATCCCTGACAGTGAGCGTGGCAAGCTTCTCCAATCCACCAGAAAACGGCAGCAACAGAAGGGTCGCAGCTATGTTGAACACACTGTGTACAACCGCTATACCAGCAGCATTTGCTGAATCATTCAGGAACTGGAAATGGACAAATGAATTGACAGTGTAGAACACTACCATAAAAACCACAGTTCCTATAATATTGAAATACAGATGCACAAATGCAGCTCTCTTGGCATTCTTCTTTGTTCCTATACAGGATATAAGTGCCGTCACACAGGTTCCTATATTCTGACCCATGATGATAGGAATTGCTGTACCAAATGATACAGCTCCAGTTGCACATAACGCCTGAAGTATACCTACTGACGCAGATGAGCTCTGTATGATCGCTGTTATCAGCATTCCTACAAGCATTCCAAGGAATGGGTTAGAAAACATCGTAAGTATGTTTGTAAATTCCGGTACTTCCTTAAGTGGGGCAACCGCACCACTCATCATCTCCATACCAAACATGAGCACCGTAAAGCCAAGAAGAATAGATCCTATATCGTGCTTCTTCTCAGATTTGGTGAACATGAGAAATATTATTCCTATTACTGCGAGTATAGGTGAAAAGGATGAGGGTTTCAACATATTAATAAATATATTGTCGCTCTGGATTCCGGTAAGACTGAGTATCCATGAAGTGACTGTCGTACCGATATTCGCACCCATGATGATGCCCACAGCCTGTCTCAGCTTCATGATACCTGAGTTTACAAGTCCGACAACCATGACCGTGGTCGCCGACGACGACTGTATAACGCCAGTAACAGCCGCACCCAGCAGAACTCCTCTTATCGGTGTCGAAGTGAGCTTCTCAAGAATTTTTTCCAGCTTACCTCCTGCCGTCTTGGCAAGTCCGTCTCCCATGACATTCATTCCATACAGGAACATGGCAAGCCCCCCAAAAAGGGATAACACATTAAAAATATCCATATCTTTTGTCTCCTTATTACATTCCGGACTTATCACATATGGATCTCTGCATTTTCATGCAGCCCCATGTTATGCTCCGGTTACTTCTGCATAAGGACTTGTATACACAATATCCCTTTTACAGCGTCTGTTTTATCAGAGTCTATTGTAAAAGGGATATGTAAAATACGTGACAGGCGTATGTAAAATCTGTGTAAATTTAAAATCTGTGTAAAATTCCAGCAAATTTCCGTTTAATATTTTCTGTAATTTGAAGACTTTTTCTTCAGTTATCTCCTGCCCAGAGGCTCATTTATGAGCAGATATACCGCACTTCCAAGCATTCCTACCAGGAACATGCCGTAACCGCCACATATGAATATCAGCTTTGCAAATGAAACCGCTCCAAGTGCAGGGATCATGTGAAGAAGTATCGCTATAACACATCCTGCAAGTCCGCATACTACCATGCTGACCGCTATGAAAAGCTTCATATTACCTATACCTGTTCTGTGTGACAGTTCATTTATCTTTGTACATACCCACTTCATAGAAATCACCTCTTTTCATCTAAATTACTCTATGTAGGATACTTCTAATCTGTTACATATAAATTGGCTCTATATCATTGAATCAATCAACGTGCTCCCCTGTTATTGAGAAGAGAACCCACTCTGATATATTCGTTGCGTGATCGCCAATCCTCTCAAGATACTTGGCAACCATGAGAAGATCACATGCCTGCTCTCCGTCGTCCGGATTCTCATGTATCAGTGTGATGAGCTCATTCTTGACCTTGTCAAAGAGGTCATCGACGATATCATCGTGCTCTATTACACTCTTTGCTTTCTTCTCGTCTGCATTGACATAGGCCTCTATACTTGACACCAGCATGACGATGGTCTCTTTTGCCATCTGCTGAATATGCTCAAGCTTCTTTATATAAGGTGTGCCAGCCATGCACAGCGTGAGCTCAGATATATCTGAGGCGTGATCTCCAATCCTCTCCATATCTGTTATCATCTTGAGCGCTGCCGATATATTTCTCATGTCCCCGGCAACCGGCTGCTGGGTAAGGAACAGTTTGAGGCACAGATTCTCGATCTCTCTCTCCTGATGATCGATGGCATCATCCGCCCCGATCGCCTTCTTTGCGAGCTCTGTGTCCTGAGCCACGAGAGCTTTGATCGCTGTCTCGATTGCCTGCTCGATCATAGTTCCCATCTCTATCATCTCTGCATGGAGCTTTCTAAGCTGCATCTCATATTTGTCTCTCATCGTGTCCCTCCTAACCAAATCTACCTGTGATATAATCTTCTGTACGCTTATCAGCCGGCTTGCTGAACATCTTCTCTGTCTCTGTGTACTCAACAACCTCTCCAAGGAGGAAAAATGCTGTGTTGTCTGCAACTCGAGTTGCCTGCTGCATATTGTGCGTAACCATGATGATCGTGTAGTTGTCCTTCAGTTCAAGGACAAGATCCTCTATCTTGGATGTGGATATAGGATCAAGTGCCGATGTAGGCTCATCCATGAGAAGTACCTCCGGCTCTACCGCAAGTGCTCTGGCTATGCAGAGTCTCTGCTGCTGTCCACCGGAAAGTCCAAGTGCCGACTTCTTCAGTCTGTCCTTGAGCTCATCCCAGATAGCTGCCTGTCTGAGTGATCTCTCAACTATCTCATCAAGCTTTGCACGATTTCTTATACCATGGGTCCTCGGACCATATGCTATGTTGTCGTACACACTCATCGGAAATGGATTTGGCTGCTGGAATACCATGCCCACTCGCTTTCTGAGAAGGTTGATATCCATGCCACTGTATATATCCTCTCCATCAAGTCTCACATCGCCTGTTATCTTGCAGCCCTCTACCAGATCATTCATTCTATTGAGTGACTTGAGGAATGTTGACTTACCACAACCTGACGGTCCGATAAATGCTGTAACCTCATTTGCCGGAATGTCCATATCTATACCTTTGAGGGCGTGGAACTTTCCGTAGTAGAGGTTGAGATCTTTAACGCTGAACTTAACGTTACTATTCATCTATTTTTCTCCATTCTTAACATCAAGTGCGAATCGTTACATCATGCATATTGTTATGATGACTTTCCTTCACATCGCACCTTAATATTTTCTTTTCTAATTGCAGAAGCTTATGCGCTTCTGCCGGATATTGAAAGCACATACCAAAGCTTTGATGCCAAAGCCCTGACACATGTTAATTTGCTTTATCTGCGGCAACCTTGCCAGCGATCTTGTCTGATGCAAAATTGATGAGCACCACAAGTACAAGAAGCACTACGGCTGTTGCATAACCCTGATCTGTGTGAAGTCCCTCTTTTGAGAGAAGGTACATATGAACCGCCAGGGTTCTTGTAGAATCTGTAAGGCTTGTTGCCATCTTTGCAACCGATCCTGCTGTATATATAAGTGCTGCAGTCTCTCCCACGATACGTCCCGTTGCAAGTATGATTCCTGACAGGATTCCTGGAACTGCACTCGGAAGTACCACCTTGAATACGGTTCTGAGTCTGCCGGCTCCAAGTCCGAAGCTTCCCTCTCTGTATGACTTTGGCACTGCCATAAGGGCCTCCTCTGTGGTTCTCATGATGACTGGAAGCACCATGATCGACAGTGTGAGGGCACCTGATATAAGTGATAATCTGAGACCACATGCATTTGTGAAGAACAGCATTCCGAAAAGTCCATATACTATGGAAGGGATTCCGGTAAGTGTCTCTGCAGTGATCCTGACTACGCCAACCAGCTTATTGCCAGTCTTCGCATACTCTACAAGATATATCGCGGCAAATATTCCTATCGGTCCGGCTATCAGAAGTGATAGCAACGTCATGTAGACCGTATTTATAAGCGCCGGCACCAGTGAACAGTTATCCGATGTGTACTCCCAGCTGAATATATCAGCGTTCAGATTTGGGATTCCCTTCACAAGCACATATACAAGGAGGAAACCGATTGACAGCACTGTTATGAGTGTTGCCAGGTGTACCAGAATGAACAGTATGAGCGATCCCGGTTTTTTCTTGTACTCGGCCAGCTTCTCTGACCAGCTTCTCTTGTTTATCGCCTCTATCTTATCCACATCAACATTGGATGCCGGATCATCCTCAGGCGCAATTTTCTTTGTACTTATTATTGTATTTTTTGATCTGTCGTCTCCGCATGAGACAACAGTCTTTATTCCTTCTACACTCTCTGCCATCTATGCCACCGTCTTTCTCTTTATGATGGAGAACAGGAGGTTGATAATGAGTATGAACACGAACAGAACAACGCCCGTGGCTATAAGTGCCTGTCTGTGAAGATCTGTCGCATATCCCATCTCCATTACGATATTTGTAGTAAGTGTTCTGACACCTCTTAAAATTCCGTCAGGCATATGAACCTGATTTCCTGCTACCATGATAACCGCCATGGTCTCGCCAACTGCACGGCCCACACCCAGGATGACTGCCGCCATAACTCCTGACTTTGCTGCAGGAACAACTGTCTTGAACACGCTTCTCTCATGTGTTGCTCCAAGTGCCAAAGCTCCCTGATAATATTTGTCAGGCACCGCTCTGATAGATGTCTCAGACACACTGATGATCGTTGGAAGTATCATCATACCGAGAAGCACCGAAGCTGTGAGCATTGTGTTACCATTTACCCCAAATATGCTTCTGACCATTGGTACCAGTACACACATTCCGAAGAAACCGTATACAACCGATGGTATTCCTGCCATAAGATTGATAAATGGTTTTATGATCTTGTATAAATTGTCGGGGCAAAACTTTGCCAGATATATAGCTGTAAGAAGTCCTATCGGAACTCCAATTATCAGCGCACCGGCTGTCACATATATACTTCCTAATATGAAAGGAAGAATGCCGAAGTATCCATTTGTAGGCTTCCAGATCTCACCTAAGGTGAAGTTCCCGAAGCCTATCTCTTTGATGGCCGGTATTCCATTCACGAACAGGAACACACATATGAGTGCTACCGCCGCGATGGATACCAGTGCCGCTATCAGGAATACTACATGCATAACTATTTCTTTTACTTTATGCATAAGCTGATTACTTTACGTCCTCCCACTTTGCTGCTGAACCTGTGAAGATGTTCTTTACCTGATCTACTGTGTAGTCGTCAGCAGGATTGTTGTTGTTTACGATAACTGCGATTCCGTCCATAGCGATTACAGTTGCCTTGAGGCCAAGTGCTGTCTCTGTGTCCTTGAGCTCACGTGATGCCATACCTATATCGCATGTTCCATCTGATGTAGCTGTGATACCTGTTGTTGAATCGCTCTCCTGAAGCTCGATGTCAGCATTTGTATTGATTGCCTTGTATGCCTCGATAAGCTTCTCCATAACTGGTGTTACTGATGATGAACCAGCTACAACGATCTTTCCTGAAGGATTTGTTGATGTAAATGCTCCGCTGTTTGCAACCTCGATGTACTTGTTTGCTGAGATGATCTTCTGTCCATCCTCGCTCATGATGTAGTTGATGAAATCCTGAGCAACATCACTGATGCCATCCTTTGTGACGATGTTGAATGGTCTTGAGAGTGTGTATGAACCGTTGTTGATATTCTCCTCACTTGCCTCTACACCACCGATCTTGAGAGCCTTTACTGTATCGTTGAGTGCTCCGAGTGAAATGTAACCGATCGCATAATCATCGCCTGCTACTGTTGTGAGTACGACCTCTGTGCTGTTACATGTGATGGCATTTGTTGTTGTGTTATCTACCTTATTGCCATCTGCATCCTTCTCCTCAACTCCTGTGAGCTCTACGAATGCTCCTCTTGTTCCTGAGCCTTCCTCTCTTGATACTACTGATATATCCTGTGATGCATCAAATCCGCCATCTGCGCTCTTTGATGAATTATTTCCACAGCCTGCAAGGCTTCCTACCATAAGTGCTGCTCCAAGTGTCAGTGCTAATACTTTCTTTAATTTAACCATTTCTTTTTTCTCCTTTTCTTTAACAAGTTTTCTACGAAAACCTGTTACATGTGCCGGTTATCTCTTGAACCGGTCTTTGCAAATATTGTATTATTGGGACATATCATTCTTTGCTTATGTCCCTGAAAAGAACTCGCGCGCCTTTCGTTCTTTTCTTTGCACTATAATAAAGGGCATAAGTAAAATACATAACCAGCGCAATGTAAATTGAATGTAAAGTCGGCGTTAATCAATGGATATAAAAATCCACATCAGACAAACCGCCATAACATATAATTCACAACCAGAAAGCGGGATTAAGATACATGACAGATACCAATTTAGAAGTAATAGGATATGTAAAATGTGACTACAAAGAGAAATTCGGAATTCCAAGGCAGAGCGGTCTGACTGACCATGCCACCGCTTTTATAGAGATACTTCCACCATACAATCAGGTGGAGGCCTTCCGCGGGCTTGACGACTTCTCCCACATCTGGCTTCTGTGGGACTTCTCCAGGGCTCACAAGAATGGTTTTACCGCAACAGTAAAACCCCCAAAGCTGGGCGGTAACCAGCGGATGGGAGTTTTTGCCACCAGATCGCCTTTCAGGCCGAACAACATCGGACTGTCATCGGTGAAGCTTCTGGATATTATATATAATGAAGAAAATGGATGCGTACAGGGGCTTATGGTGTCTGGCGCCGATATACTGGATGGAACACCTGTATACGACATCAAGCCTTATCTGCCATACACCGACAGCCACCCTGAGGCAACCGGCGGATGGACGAACTCGCTTGACATCCCACGTCTGTCAGTATGTTTCGCTGACGATGTGACAGAAAAAATTAGCACCATATTCTCAGATACACAGCTTGAAGCTCTGAGGGAGATCCTTGCGCAGGATCCAAGGCCGGGCTATCAGGATGAACCTGGCAGACGCTATGGAATGCTGTATGGCGGGTATGATGTTAGGTTCACTATAGCGGACGGTATTCTCACGGTGTGTGAGGTAGACTCAGTGTAACCCGAATATCCTGGCATCTACTAATGTTTCATGCAAACACACCCTATTACTCATCGCCTACTTAATATAAAAACAGCCGGCATCTCATGCAAGCTCGCACTGTTGCACATCACTATTTATATAAAATCGCTGGCAGGAAGATTTTCCATCCTCATGCCAGCGTTCAACATTTATATATTCTTTTTCATTCCACAAAATGCACTCCTGGAGCATAAAGATAGTATCCCTGTCCATAGGCAATGCCTATTCGTGCAGCGGTCTCAAGCTCCGCCTTTGTCTCTATCCCCTCGGCTACAAGCTTGATACCATTTTCCTCACAGAAGTCAGCAAAATGCTTTACAAAGCTCCGCTGATACTCATTTGAATCTATATCCTTTATAAGCGCAATATCGAGCTTGATGTACTCCGGATGCAGCATACACACTCTGTTCATCCCCGCAAACTCAGCGCCGAAGTCATCTATGGCTATATGGAACTCTTCTTCCCGGTAATGATTGACTGTCTCAGTGAATGTTGCCTCCTTCTTTATCCTTGTTCTCTCAGTCACCTCGAACACCACATCGTCAGGTGTCAGTCCATACTTCTTCATCATGTGCCTTGTGGTTCCACTTCGGAACTTCGGATCAAGTATGACATTTGGATCAACGTTCAAGAACAACTTTTTCCCAGCCGGCATGTACACCGCCTGCTTGAGAGCCTTACGACGGCACACTGCCTCCAGCTCCCATACCTTCCGGCATCTGCACGCCAGTCCAAAGAGTCCCCCTATACTCATACTGGCACCGCCCAGTATTCTTGACAATGCCTCATATGCAAATATATGCCCGCTTCTCAGATCAACTATGGGCTGAAATACCGGATATATCCTTTTGTTGCTTATTATATCCTCAAGCTCTCTGACCTGTATCTTTCTATCTTTCATCAATATCCCCCACTAAATATCTACTGACGTGCCTTCTCATAGGCCTCTGCATACTGCATCTCCTGTGAATTTATCTCCTCCACATCACGATTCTGCTTCATGTAGGTGCCGTCAGGCTGCTGTATACGCGCCTGCATATTGTCCCTCATCATGAGACCGAACATATCTCTGATACGCTGCTTGATCTTCTCGTCATATATAGGTGCAGCGACCTCTACGCGGCGGAGAGTGTTACGTGTCATGAAGTCAGCGGACGCTATGTATATCTTGTCCCTGTCAGGTGTTCCAAACATATATATTCTTGAATGCTCAAGGAAACGTCCTACTATACTTCTTATATGTATGTTCTCCGTCTCTCCCGGGATTCCTGCCAGCAGACAGCATATACCTCTGACTATGAGCTCTATCTTCACTCCTGCCTTTGATGCCTCGACCAACTTGTCTATGATCTTCTTGTCAGTGAGTGAATTGATCTTCACTCCTATATATGCAGGCTGTCCATTCTTTGCTATGGCAATCTCATCGTCTATCATCTTGAGAACCGGTGCCTGCAGACACTCCGGAGCCACAAGCAAATGATCGGCATGACTGACTGTGTTGCCGATGAGGATTGACTGGAATACCTTCATTGCATCCTTTCCTATCTCCTCATTTGCAGTCATGAGCGACAGATCTGTGTAGAGTCTTGATGTCTTCTCGTTGTAGTTACCTGTTCCTATCTGTGTTATGTACTGGATCTTGCCCTCGTCTTTTCTGGTTATAAGGCAGAGCTTTGAATGAACTTTAAGTCCATCAACGCCATATACAACATGGCAGCCCGCATCCTCAAGGGTACGGCTCCACTCTATATTGTTCTCCTCATCAAATCTTGCTTTGAGTTCCACGAGAACCTCCACCTGCTTGCCGTTCTCGGCGGCCTCGACAAGAGCTTCCACCACCTTCGAGTTCTTCGCCAGACGGTACAGAGTCATCCTGATGGCATTTACCTTTGGATCCCTGGCAGCCTCCTGAAGAAGGTTAAGGAATGGTCTGATGCTCTCATACGGATACGAGAGAAGAACATCCTTCTCAAGTATCTGCGGTATGAGCGGCTTCATCACGTCAAGATCCGGTGACTGCTGTGACACTCTCTTCTCGAAGAACAGCTCCTGTCTGTCCCTGAGCTTATCCTGTATCTGGAATACAAATGACAGTTCAAGCGGTGACTTTGAATAGAACACATGCTTCTCGTCAAGCTCGCAGTAATCGCACACCTCCCCAACCATCTTCTGTGATATATCCCTGGTAAATTCTATTCTGACCGGGGCAAGCTTCTTTCTGAGCTTCACAACCTGCTCCATCTGATCTCTGTAGTTTAGATCCTCGTCGTAAACCTTGCTCACATCTATATCGGCATTTCTGGTAATCCTCATGAGTGTTTTCTCCTGAACCTTGTAGCCCTTGAAAAGTCCCGGCGCATAGTGAAGGATAAGTTCCTCAAGGAGTATGTATGAACCAGGCACACCAGGAAGTGCCACAAGTCTTGGAAGCATACCGCTCTCGCATGGTATGATGCCGAGCTTCTTCTTGCCCTTTCTCTCAAGAATGGCAAGAGCATATATTTCTCTGTTCTTGAGGAATGGGAATGGCTGCTTTCTTCCAACGATCATGACCGAGAGCAGCGGAAGTATCTCCTGTGTGAAGTAACTGTCAAGATACTTTGCGTCAGCCTTTGACAGGTCTGCATAGCGCACCAGTCTAAATCCCTCCTTCTCCACATCTTTCATGAGATTCTCGTATATATTGTCCTTGATGGCGTTGAGCTTTGTGACATTCTCAAGTATCGCATTGATCTGCTCCTGGGGGCTGAGCTTTGTCTTGTTCTCCCTCTGATCTCCAGTCAGAAGCTTTTGATCCTCCAGAGATCCCACTCTAACCATGAAAAACTCATCCAGGTTGGACTGGTATATTGCAAGGAATGACAGCTTCTCGCAGAGAGGTGAATTCTCATTCTGCGCCTCCTCAAGCACACGCTCATTGAACTTAAGCCATGAAATCTCCCTGTTGACGTATACTCCTTTTATTGTGCTTATATTTGTTTCCTGTGACATATCTTCATGTTCTCCTTTTCTGTTCTTTATCTTTCTTATCAGTCTGATCAGCCAGTTTACCAATTGCCTGTCCTCTTTCCCGAAAATTATTTTAAATCTCCCCACTCTGTGTATTTCTTATCATATATCTTCTTCAGCATATCCACCGATATATCATCCATTGGATTCCCGCTGTTCACGATCACTGCGATCGCATCACGTCCAAATACATATGATGTGAGCAGCTCGCTCTCATACGACTGAAGGCTTCTGGACGACATTCCCAGATCACATTTTCCCTGAAGCGCATCATTGAGGCCCTGTGTAGAATCAGACTCTGTGACCACGATGTTCGCAGCCGGATTGATCTTCATGTATTCCTCTGCCAGCTTTGACACGATAGGTGCCGCCGATGTGGAACCATGTATCTCCACAGTTCCGCCAGACTTGTCCGACAGGAATGTCTCGCTCTTCTTTACCGGAACACAATAATCTGCAACCACCGCCTGTCCGGCCGACTTCACATAGGCCATGAAATCCTTTGCTACAGCCGACAACTCTCCGCTATACACCAATATATAATCCCTGCACAGAGGATATTTGTCTTTATCTATGGACATATCATCAGGCACTTCTCCATCGACCTTCAACACTTTTACACCGCTGTCATCCACATTGCTGTATGCCACATAACCTATAGCATTTTTATCACTTGCCACATCAGATATGACATTATCCGTGGAGTCCGCCACGCTGTTTGTCCCAGCAGCATCGGTATTCACAAGATTGTCAAATTCTGTCTTGGTGCCTGAGCCTTCCTCTCTGGAGACCACATTTATCGTCCCCATGCCCGACATGTCAGGGACATCCACCTTGTTACCGCAGCCTGTGAGCAGCATGCCGCCCACCGCCACAGCCATGAACAATCTGGCAATCATTCTGCCTGGTCTGAGCCAGGCACAATCCCTGTGCATTTTCCGGGGTATGCCCCTTTTGCAGCTCTTGTCTATATTCCTATCACTATACGGCCTTTCACATTTGTTTTTTGTCATGCCTGAGCACCTGCCTTCACCATGGCCTCACTGTCACTGTCCATATTCTCGATCTCCAGCTTGTCAAATGTAAAATCGTCTATGGCCTCCTCCGCTATGGATATACAGTTGTCCGCCATACGATCCATGCTGTAGAGGAGTGCTGAATAATCAGCGGTCAGGCTTCTGGCACACGTATTCTTCTTGACTCGTCCGAGATGCGCCTTGGATGCCTGTCTCTGGATCTTCCGTATCTTCTTCTTGTCAGCAGCCACCTTGTCAGGGGTCTCATTGTCACCGGTTATTATCGCCTCCATGGACTCATTGAACAGCTTCTCAGTCATGCTCATGCATTCTGTCAGATCAGAGATCGCCGCATCTGAGAGCTCATGGCCATTGCTCAGGATCTTCTTATACAAAGTATCGACCTCATCGCACCTGTCGGCTATACGGTCTATGTTGTTGCTCACCACCATGAGTCCAGCCGCATGCTCTGCCTGCTTCTCCGTCAGATTACCACTGGCTATGAGCTTCGTCACAAAGTCCACTATGATATTTTGAAGCTCCTTGACCTTATCGTGTTCATCCACATATTTGTCTCTTATCTCTGTTGTATTTCTTCCTGAGATAGCATTCTTCATGGCATCTATCATCTTGCCCGCATGAACTGACAGTCTGGATATCTCCTTTGCCGCCATATAAATGGCCGCTGCCGGCTGTGACATCGCCTTGTCGTCAAGATACTTGGCAACGAAGCCTTCAGTACTCTTCTTGTCCTCGCCCCGGATGATGAACTTCACGATCTTCACCATGACCGGTATGAGCGGAAGCCAGATGATGGTACATGCCACATTGAATGTTGTGTGCGCATTTGCGATCTGTCTGGATATGATATCAAGCTCGTCGCCCTTAGGTGATATCCACTGGGCAAATGCAGCCAGCGGCCTGATGAGGAACATGAAAAGTATGGTTCCTGTGATATTGAAAGTGCTGTGTGCGATGGCTGTTCTCTTGGCATTCTTGGACTGTCCGATGGATGCCAGAAGCGCTGTGATGGTAGTTCCGATGTTATCTCCAAAGAGGATAGGTATCGCACCCGCAAGGCCGATGACACTGTGTATTCCGTCAGGCCCCGGCTGAGATGCAAAGTTCTGGAGCACCGCGATGGTGGCTGAACTGCTCTGCACGACCAGTGTCATGACTGCACCAAGGATAACTCCGAGAACCGGTATCTCTGACACCTTTCCCATCAGGTCGACGAATATCGCACTGCTGGCAAGCGGCTTCATCACTCCACCCATGACCTCAATACCTTCAAAGAGAAGTCCGAATGAGAATATGACCATACCCACATTTCTGATCTTTTCCTTCTTAAATGCAAAGTTCAGTATGAAACCTATGAAAATGATCGGATATATATAGTTGCTGATCTTGAACGCCATGAGCTGTGCAGTCATGGTCGTTCCTATATTTGCTCCAAATATTACGGATATCGCCTGTGGCAGGTTCATGAGCCCGGCACTTACAAAACCGATGACCATGACCGTGGTCGCAGAACTGCTCTGAAGTACCGCGGTAACAAGTGCTCCCGCCAGCGCTCCCATCAAAGGATTCTTCGTAAGGAATCCCAATATCTTCTTCATCTTCTCTCCTGCTGCCTTCTGGAGTGCATCGCTCATGCTGTTCATTCCGTAAAGGAACATGGCAAGTCCTCCAAGCAACCCAAACACTATCTTAACTCGCTCGTCCACTGTGTTTCTTTCCTCCTTGTGTAAATATGGAGCAGACGCATTCCAATGCATTTATGCGCAGCGTCTGCTTGATGTCTTAGACAAGCATATCCACATAAGGAACGAGCCGCTATCCACATACAGTAAACGAAATGTAAAATCTATGTAAAAAACAGGAAAAGCCAGCAGACACACTCCATGTGTATCTACTGGCTTAAATCTTCTCTGCTATAAATCTGCCATTATGATAGCATTTTGTCTTGTATTTTTCAATATGTGGGCACGTAAAATTTATGTAAACCTACCCGTGCCATACATTAATCGCATATCGGTCAAAATATATTTACAATATTGCAAATACCTGTTACGCAGATTCAACTTCATAGGTAAAGCCGGCATCCGTGATCGCCTTTATAGTATCTTCCATGCCCTGTCCATCCTCAGTGAGATAACCTGACGCAAATATGGAATTGACCACAGTGAGAAGTCTCTTCTCCTCACCCTTGAAATATCTCTCCCTGCCCGCAGCACATCTTATGTCCGCCTGTGGAACCATGAGTCTCGCAAGACACAGCACCTTCAGGCAATACTCCGTTGTGAGTCCTGACGTATCGATATCGCCGAGTGGCGTTCCCTCTATTGGAAGAAGGAAATTGATTGGAATAGCCTCAGGGTTGATCTCCCTGAGCTCTAAGAGCATGTCCACCACATCCTCTTTACTCTCTCCCATTCCTATGATGCCGCCGCTGCATATCTCAAATCCCACACTCTGCAGCATCTTTATGTTTGCTACTCTCTGATCAAATGTGTGTGTCGAACAGATATGGCTGTAATACGCCCTGCTACTGTTCAGGTTGTGGTTGATCCTGTCAAGTCCAGCATCCCTGAGTATATGTGCCTGCTTCTCGGTCAAAAACCCTATGGAACAGCACAGATGTGTCCCGCTCTCCTTCATCTTACGGATTCGCACCGCAAGCTCCTCGATCTCCGCATCCGTGAACTTCATTCCGCTAAGTCCGATACAGTGTCTGGACAGATGATATTTGTCCACAAAATCATTGTCTCTGTAAAGCTTTTCATCTCCAACCCAACGATACTTGTCAATGGATGCCTTTGATCGGCACGACTGTGCACAGTACGCGCAGTCCTGGGAGCAGTTGCCACTTCTGGCATTTGTCAGGATATGGATTCCCACATGCTTTCCCTTGTACTTCTCCCGGAGCACCCCGGCACGTGCCACAAGCTCGTCAAGCTGATCGTCCGGCGTGTTCAGTATCCCTATAGCCTCCTCACGGGTTATAATCGGATCTTCTGTCTTTGTTGTTTTTTCTTCTGAAATCATAACTGCACCTTTCTTTATCGAACATCTGCCTTTTTATCGCCCTATATGATGATCGATGTTTTATTGCAGCTCTTGTGTATATGATCCAGCCCTAGTGGTGCTCACAGCCCTAGTGGTGCTCACAGCCCTAGTGGTGCTCACAGCCCTAGTGGTGCTCACAGCCCTAGTTTAGCAAACGCATGAGAAGCGCTTCCAAACTTCATAAGGAATCCTCCCGCCTTATGAAAATAATCAAGCTACCACTAATGGTATATTTTATCAGTTTACTTCCTTATTAACAACATTATTTTATGTATATTGCGAATTGTAAATTGATACATATATGTTCTATCCCCGGACACCTTTCTGATTCTACGGAAAATAAAATAGGTTCCCACATCCTGATATGCATCTGGAACTCAAGATATATTCCAGATAGATTTCGTTTGGGAACCTCTTTTTATCATATATTTTCTTATATAATTTTCTTCTAGTTGTGCTCAGGCACTACAGCATAGAACACCAGATCCTCATCACCGTTGTTCTTCAGGCTGTGGCTGTGTCCCGGCGGACAATAATGGCAGTCACCCGGATTAAGGATCTCCATGGTGTCATCATACTCCATGGTTCCAACTCCTGAGATGATAAATATGATCTCGCTGTTGGTGTCATGTGTGTGAAGTCCTATAGAACTTCCGGCTGGAAGTGTCGCTCTCATGATCTTGTTATAATTGCCTACATGCATGCGTGGCTTGAATACGCCTTCGCCGCCCTTAAATCCCTGAATGTTCTGCTCCTCAAGTGAATCAAATGATATCTTCATATGTTGTCCTCCTTACGATAAATACGAAAAATGCTGCAAACGCATTCAAGGCACCCTGCGCAGCGTCTGCATACTATGTCGTCAGGCTCACCACACTCTCCAGAAGTCTGTCACAGGCTTCCTCTATTATATCCTCTTCTATGCCCGAATAATTGATAACCAGTGTGTGGCTGTCTTCCTGTTCTTTTCCGTGGCAGTACTGGCTAAGACTGGATATGTTGATCCCTGCCGCAGCAGCCCTGTCCACCATCTCTTTATCTGTGTACGACGTGTCAACCTCCATAAGGAAATGGAGACCGGCATTCTCTTCCTTTATCGTTACCTGCGGATACAGCCTGTGGTTCCTGATACAACTGAGTATCTTATCCCTGCTGTTCCTGTAAAACTTCCTCATCCTGTTGATGTGCTTTTCCAGATACCCCTCCTGGATAAATCTTGTGAGTGTATACTGATCAAAATTCGACACCGTACACGCATAAAAGCTTAGTATATGATTATACCTTACCATAAGTGGAATTGGCAATACCATGTAGCTTATTCTTATGGTTGATGACAAACTTTTTGAAAATGTATTCATGTATATGACCTTACCCGATGCATCTATACTCTGAAGCGCCGGGATCGGATTTCCCACCAGACGGAATTCACTGTCATATTCATCCTCTATGATGTATCTTCCCTCCTGCTTTGCCGCCCAGCCAAGCAGCTCATATCTCCTGCTGGCCGGAGTGACTGTACCCGTAGGGAAATGGTGCGACGGCGATATGTGCACCACATCAGCCCCGGAACGCTCAAGTGAATCTATGTTGATACCGCTCTCATCCATGTCTATATAACAGCATTTCACCTGATACGCATCATATATGTGCTGTATCTTCTGATATCCCGGATTCTCCACACCGTATACGCTGTCCCTGCCGAGAAGCTGTATTATAAGACCATACAGGTATTCCGTTCCCGCTCCGACTATGATCTGGTTCGGACTTACAGACATCCCTCTAAACTGATAGAGGTAATCCGCAATAGCCTTTCTGAGTTCAAATATACCGCCAGACGGCGATCTCTTCATAAGCTTTTCCCGGTCATCCATCATCGTCTCCCTCATGAGCTTCGTCCATGTCGAAAATGGGAAGTTCTCACTGAGGGTGGAATTGTTCACAAAGTCTGCAAAGAAAGTGTTCTGATCCGGCGTCTCTGTGTGTTCTCTGGTCACATAAGAATGTCCTGCTACATGATCTTTCGGGCGTATTCCAGACTTGTATGAAACGTCCTGTTCATCTGAGATAGTGCTCTGCATAAAATCATCTTTTACAGCATAACCCCTTATACCATTTTTATATTCAGTATCATAGGATTTGCGCACTCCCACAACATCTGCATCCTCGGCCTTCACGTCACACACATAGAACCCACTCTTCGGCTTGGAATAAATATACCCCTCCGCCAGAAGCTGGCTGTAAGCATTCTCAACAGTTACCACACTCACATTCAGATGAGCAGCAAGTGCCCTCTTTGACGGCAGCTTCTCATGGGCCTTGAGATTTCCCATCAATATGTCATTTTTTATCTCTTTGTACAAATGCTCATAGAGGAAATCCATCCCTCTGTCGTCAAATGAATATGTAAGCATCCACTATTCTCCCAATACTATATCAACGATCTTCTGTGTGTCATGAATGACAAATGGTGCGCCAAGTCCCAGTATAAACTCCTCGTCTCTGAAGCCCCATCCGACCATGATGACATCTGTTCCTGAATTCCTTGCTGTGGCAAGATCCACATCAGAGTCACCTATATACACGACATCCTTCTTTCCAAGTCCAAGCTCCCTGAGGCACTCCTCCACCATGTCCGGCGCCGGTTTCTTTGCTATGCCAGACTTCTCACCAAGTGCGAAATCAAACATTCCCGGGAAATAATCCACACACAGATCCTGTACTGCGAAATCCGCCTTGTTGGACACGACCGCAGTCTTCACACCGGCTTCCCTGAGCTTTGCGATGGCGTCATGTATCCCGTCATATGGTCTGGTCTTGATAGCACTGTGCTCTTTATAATAAGAAGAAAATGTATCAAACACCTTATCTATCGTTGCCACATCAGTTCCCACCGGCACTGCTCTCTCAATGAGCTTCCGTATGCCATTTCCAACAAATCTTCTAACCTCATCTATAGTTCTCTCCGGAAATCCATGATGAGCAAGTGCATAATTGGTGCTGTCCGTCAAATCCTCCAAAGTGTTAAGTATTGTTCCGTCCATATCAAATATCGCTGCCTTGTATCTCATGTCGTACATCTCCTCGTCTTATTTGTAATTATGCTTATTCCCATTATAATCTTTGAGATAAGGTTGTCAATCAACAATGACGCCACAAAAACCAAGGCTCATATGTTGGGAAATATTATTCTTGCAGTATTCATGTTGTATTGTGTAAAAGTTACCGCAACATTCATGTAATTTAATGTTAATTTTGCGAATAATTTCATTGATTTTTACACATTGTTTGTTATACTATAATTATCATCTTTGGGAGGTATAAAATATGTATAGAAAAATTTTCAACTTTTTGGAAATATGGAAAAATAATGAGCATCGCAAACCACTTATTTTACAAGGTGCAAGGCAGGTCGGAAAGACATATTCTGTTCTTGAATTTGGTCGTACCCATTATGAAAATGTGGCATACTTTAATTTTGAAACCAATCCAAAGTTAAATGAAACCTTTGATGAAAATATAAGTCCTGACTATCTGATACCTATCCTATCACATATCGCAAGCCAGACCATAATCAAAGAAAAGACTCTGATAGTATTTGATGAAGTACAACTTTGTGAAAGAGCACTAACTTCTCTCAAATACTTTTGTGAAAGTGCGCCAGATTATCACATCATAGCTCTTGGCAGTTTACTTGGAGTTGCTGTAAACAGAGCTAAATTCTCTTTTCCCGTAGGAAAGGTCGATATGAAAACGCTTTATCCTATGGATGTAGAAGAATTTATGTTGGCTCTTGGTGAGGAAGCACTTGTGGAACAAATAAAAAAATGCTTTAACTCTGACACTCCACTACCTTCTGCTTTACATGACTCCGCAATGGACCTTTACCGTCAATACCTTGTTGTCGGCGGTATGCCAGAGTGTGTGATGCAGTTTACACAAACTAAAGATTATATTCTTGTCCGCCATACGCAAGATACTATACTTGCAAGTTATCTGAATGATATGAGCAAATATAACAACTTAAATGAAATTAAAAAGACAAGACTTACCTATGATAATATAACTGTCCAGCTTTCAAAGAAAAATACCCGTTTTCAATACAAACTGATCAAAAAAGGAGGACGGGCTTCTGAATTTGAAAATGCCATTGAATGGCTTTGCCTATCTGGTATAGTATCTCAAGTTTACAGAGCCCTTCAGATAAAAAAACCTTTAGAAAACTATCGCGATATTGATGCCTTCAAGATTTATGTGTCTGACTTGGGGCTGCTTTGTGCCAAGAAAGATTTAGCTGCAAATGATATTCTTTATATGGTTGAAGAGCTCAATGACTTTAAAGGAGGAATGGCCGAGAATTATGTAAATGTACAACTTTCTATTAACGGCTATCACACTTACTATTGGCAATCCGAACGAGGGGCCGAAATTGATTTTATTATCCAGAGAGATGGTCAGCTCATCCCTATTGAGGTCAAATCTGCTGATAACACAAGGGCAAAAAGCTTAAAAGTATATATGGATACCTACAAACCTGCTTATGCTATTAAACTATCAACTAAAAACTTTGGCTTTGAAGATAACAAAAAAATAGTTCCTCTTTACGCTGCATTTTGCATATAAAACATATTATATATCATCTCTACTCATCAAAAATCCGGCGCAAGAGGGAGGTTCCTGCGCCGGACATTTATATACAAATGAAAATAATTATCTATCGTATATTTATTCAATTGTTATATACTTTGACTTTGGCTCTTCAGGCTTCTTCTCAATCTTTGGAACTGTGAGCTTAAGCACACCGTCCTCGAACTTTGCCTTGATATCCTCCTGAGTCAGATCCTTGCCGACATAGAAGGTTCTGCTGCCTGAGCCACTGTAACGCTCCTTGCGGATATACTTTGTCTTCTTATCTTCATCTGTGGTCTCACTCTTTGTAGAAGCATTCACGATCAGGTAACCATCCTTGAGCTCGATCTTCACATTCTCTTTCTTCACTCCAGGAAGATTCATCTCTACTGTATAATCACTTTCACTCTCTGTTACATCAGCCTGCATAAAGCCATTCATCTGTGTCTGCTTTGGTGCTGTGTAAGTTCTCTCTGGATATCCAAAGAAATCATCTAAAAAGCTATCTCCAATAATACTAGGCATTAACATAAGTCATCTCTCCTTCCAATATCTATCCCCTCTGCCTTTATAGCATTAGGTTTGTATATGTTAATAATTTCGTTTTCTTTTCAAAGGATTGCTTCAAGGCTTATCGTTAATTTCTATTTAGAAGCTCTTTCCTTTGACTGATTATGTTATACCACTTCTATTAGCACTCGTCAATACTGAGTGCTAATAATTTTTGTGAAAAAATTGTGAAGTCCACCATATCAGGACTTCACAACCTCACACATAAAACACCTTCTCATCCTCAAGCCTGAGACATGCAAGTCTGGCGTTCTTTATTCCTATGTTTCTCATCCAGCATCCACAGTCTATATCATAGAATAAAAAATCTCTCTCCTCGTCATACTTACGAAATACCCGTCCATCATTATATGCAAATTCTTTCTCTTTGGTCGTAGGAGTATGCCCCGCCACTACCATGCCGTGCATGATGCCGCCATCTGTAAATCCATCCCTCCTGGCATTCATGTAGAACTCTTCCCTTGTGCTATATCTGGTCTTGAGTTCCGGGGTATCAAGTCTCCTGATGTATCCGGCATGAATTACTATGCATTTTCTGCCAGACACTTCCGTCTCATACAGATACGGCATATTCTTTATCCGGTCCGCCCATGCACATAACCGCGAGAAAGTATATCCGGATTCTATCAGCTCATATACCGTCTCACAGCGGTCAAACTTTAC
>JAEDGW010000111.1 GCA_016297325.1 Coprococcus sp.
TGTGCTGTGCTGTGCTGTGCTGTGCTGTGCTGTGCTGTGCTGTGCTGTGCTGTGCAATTATGCTTTCTGCTGCGCATACATGTCAACCCCTTCCCGCTTTTTTGCTTTATCACTTTATCATTCTACATCATTTTTCCAATTCTGTCATCTTTTTCATTGAAGACATTCTGAGAACATCCTGCGTCGTGTTCTTCAGCTTTGAAGAATCAATAGGCTTCATGATGTGTGCATTCATTCCCGCTGCTATGCTTCCCTGTACATCATCGCTGAACGCATTTGCACTCATTGCAACTATCGGGATAATCTTCGCATCCGCTCTGTCCATGGAACGTATGGTCCTTGCAGCCTCACGGCCTCCCATCACCGGCATCATGATATCCATAAACACTATATCATAATATCCAGGCTCTGACTCAGCGAACATATCTACTGCCTCCTGGCCATTTTCTGCACCGTATACCACAAAACCTTCACTCTCAAGCATGAACTGAGCGATCTCCATATTGAGTGCATTGTCCTCAACAACAAGCGCGCGCATGCCTTTCGTATCTATCGATTCCAGAATGTCATTCTTTGCCGTATTCTCAGCATTTGTATCCACCTTAAATGGAAGTGTGACAGAGAATGTAGAACCAACTCCCGGCTCGCTTGTGACATCAACGTGTCCACCCATGCGCTCCGCCAATTCCTTAACTATCGAAAGTCCCAGGCCTGTTCCTGCATAGGTCGTTCTCGAATCACGTCCCTCCTGTGAAAATGGTTCGAATGCATGCTGCATGAATTCCCTGCTCATTCCTATTCCGGTATCAGCGCACACGAATCTGAACACTGCATTTTCACCGTCAAATGAGAGCTCCTGGCTGCTTACGGTCACAGTTCCGTTCTCCTTGTTGTACTTCACCGCATTGCTTGCAAAGTTGTGCAGGATCTGTTTCAGGTGGACCGGACTTCCTATGAGGAAGATGTGGTCAATATGGCTGTTATCCCAGTCTATCACATAGGATATGCCATGATCTATGGCCTGCATCTCAGCCACCGTGTTCGACTCACCGAGCAGCTCCATAAGATTAAACGGCCGGTCCTCAAGTGTTATGGTTCCCGACTCAAGCTTGTTCATATCAAGGACATCATTCACAAGTGAGAGCAGATATCCTGACGCCTCCTTCATCTTGGCCCGGCATTCGCGCTGTTTCTCCATGTCGTCGGAGTAGTGTTCTGCTATCTCAAGCATCCCCTGTATTCCGTTGATGGGCGTTCTTATATCGTGGCTCATACGCCTGAGGAAATTGGTTTTGGATGCACTGGCAAGCTTTGCCTCCTCCACAGCATCACTGAGCTGCTTCTGATACTCCATCTCACGCCGCTTCTCCATGTCTACATCCCTGACTATCGCAACCACCGCTGAGACCTTTCCCCTGATACGCTTCTCCTCAACCACCACAAGCTGGCACCACATCTCCCTGAAATCCTGGAAATAGAAGCTGACTCTCTCCTCAAGATCAAGTCTGTCTGGAAGTGTCTCAAAGTCAAATATCTTAGAAAACTCGTCTCTGTACTCCGGAGCCACAAAATTGTCCCTGATCCTCTGTAGAGCCACATCCGTCGTCAGATTTGTCTGAAGGACATCGACCATGTAGTCGGGGCTCTGAAGCACCTCATATGTACCGTGAAGCAGATCCACCTGAGCCACTATGATACTTGTCTGTGTGGCTGCCTTGTACATATCTGTATACACCTTACGGCTTATATTGGACTCTGTATTTCTCCAGCTTATATACACTCCCGCCATAATCGACAACAATATGTTAAGACTATCCATGCGAATGACTGCCGCATCTGCAAAGACCAGCTCACTTCCCATAAACACTACATATGCCAGCATACTTCCAAGCATATTTGCCAGAGGAAGTGTGTTGAATATCGCCGCCAGCAGCACAAATACAAGACAGCCCCTTATGGTAGGTTCATGCGGCTGAAGTATAGCTTCATATAATATTACAAGTGCATACCACACCACATTGAATATCGTCACCATCAGATACGCTGTTTTCACCGGATTGGATTTTCCCACACCGCGCGCAAGCAATATATGCAGAACCGCAATAACTGCCGTGCCCGCCACGAAAGGCAGTATATATATAACCTTCCATCCGATGGCTGTACATGTCAGCGCAATGATCATGAGCATAAGAGGATAGCTCACAGAGCAATATCCCTTCATCATGTTCAGGTTGTCCCTTGCAAGATACTTTTTATACTCCGCATAGAAATCATACTGTGATCCCGCACCATACTCTGTTCCCAGAGAAAACCATCTTCTCTTATAATTCTTCTGTTTTCTGTTTTGCCATATACCCATAGCATCACCCGTACTTCTCTACCTATCTTTTATCTTCTCTCCACACCTCAGCAAGCATCTCCTCAAGTTTGCCTATGTTCACAGGCTTTGACAGATGCCCGTTCATTCCGCTGGCTATGGAGCGTCTCACATCATCATCAAATGCATTTGCACTCATGGCAACTATCGGCACTCTGTGACAATATTCCCTGTCTAAGAGTCTTATCCGTCTCGCAGCCTCCAGGCCGTCCATAACCGGCATCATGATATCCATGAGGATCAGATCATAATATCCATCCTCAGCATTCTCTACACACGATACCGCTTCCTGACCATCATGAGCCTCATCGACCAGCATGCCTCTCTCCTCGAGAATAGCCTTTATTATCTCCATATTAAGCGCATTGTCCTCCACAGCCAGAACTCTTCTGCCTGTGAAATCAATCTTCTCGCCCTTTCGCTTTTCGGCTATATCTATCTGGGCAACCCTCTCAAGTCTCACTGTAAAGCTGAATGTACTTCCCTCACCCACAGCACTCTTGAGTCTTATGTCTGAATTCATCATATGCACAAGTCTGTTGCTGATCGCAAGTCCAAGACCTGTACCCTGTTTTCTGGCATTTGCCGAGTCATCCGCCTGCTCAAATCTCTGGAAGATGAGCTGCTGCTTATCCTCAGGAATGCCTATTCCGTCATCTCTGACCTCAAAATATATATCAGAATATCTGCTATCCACAATAGTCTCACGAACCTTAAGTGACACGTGGCCGCCCGCATTCGTGTACTTTGCAGCATTGCTGAGAAGATTGACGAGCACCTGGTTGAGCCTCAGCTCATCACCATAAAACCACTCATTTGTCATGACTATATATTGCTTGAAGCTGATATCCTTCTCATGTATCTTTGCATCCATTATGGATGTGACACTGTTTATCATAGCCTTGATGCTGCACTTATCCAGAACGATCTTCATCTTACCGCTCTCGATCTTGGACATATCAAGGATATCATTCAGGATTCCGAGCAGATATCCTGAAGCACTGTCTATCTTTTTCAGGCACTCAACCCTCTTCTCCTCAGTCTGTTCAGGTCTAAGCGCCACTTCAGTCATTCCTATGATTCCGTTCATAGGTGTTCTGATCTCATGGGACATACGTGCAAGGAAATCAGACTTCGCCTGCGCCGAGATATCATGTCTCTGGATATTTATCCTGTTCTGGATGATCGATACCATCTCCTCGAACATCTTCATCTCAGCTTCATCCTTAAGGACATCCGGATCCATACCTATGAACAGAATACTTCCGCTGTACTGACCGGTGTCCAGCATGTGATAGATAACTCCACTGCAGCCCTTCACAAATGCTCCATATACCGGATCGTCACTCCTTCCGTCCATCTCCTGTGCCATCTGAAGATGTCCGGCCGCCATGAACCGCTCATAATCGCTGTCATTACAATGTACTACGCTGCTCTGATCTACATCCGGCAGATCACGCTTCCACTGATATGTACGGCTGTTCGACATATATTCTCTTGAGAAACGAGTCACCACTATATCTGCGATATGATATTTCTCCTCCAGCTTGAGCGCAAGAAGATCCATGGACACACGCACGTCACTTCCCCTGTCAAACAGGTTGAGTGCTATGGATGAAAGGCTCATCTGATCCAGTCTGTCCACAGAGTCAATTCCGCACAGCTTAACCGCATAGGTATGGTCTATCTCAGCCTTCGTCATATTCTGGTATACAACATCTTCCAGCCCGTTTTTCTTTGCGCTGGCAAGTGCGACCCTCGCCTGGTCAAACACATCCTGGACACTCTCGATATTGCCATCCACCTGTGATATACCGATACGGAAGTTCATCTCAAGATAATTGTCATTTGTCAGCTCTTTGATCTCTTGTCTCAGTTCTTTCACGATATCCAGAATTTCCTGTACAGCTCTGCCAGGGAACCAGAGCAGAAGCTGATCCGCACCTGCTCTCATGAATATCGCCGACTCTATGTCACGGCTCGAACATATATCTATGATCAGTCCAGCGAATTTCTCAACTACTATATCTCCGAATACGAGACCGTACTTCTCATTGATATGCGCAAATCTGTCGATATCCGTCATGAGGATCGTGCCATCCGGCACATCAGCTCTCGCAGTCTGGACAGCCTGCAGACCATATCCAAGTCTGTAGAATGATGTGAGCACATCGTATGTCTGCTCCTTCTGCTGTGCTTCCTCAAGCAGCTTTCTCTGATTTATATTGTGTATACATCCAACAAGCCTCTCCTGCTCTCCGTCATCACCCATGGTGACTATTCCGTTCAGCTCAACCCATTCATAATCAGCCTCGTCACTCTCGCTAAGTCTAAACTGTACATACAGGGTATCTCTGGCTGCCTCTACCTCCTTTATAAGTCCGTCCTTATCCTCGGAATAAACTCTGTCATTATCTATGAATTCCGGATGTTCACCACAATTCCAGATTCCATCATAGCCATCGCTGTTTACTATCTCCAGCATCTGCTCCTTCTTCCTGTATGTAAAGAACAGATCCTGCGAACTCTCAACAGCGATCCTGTATCTCTCCTTCTCCTCAAGAAGCTGTCCCTCGGTCTGCTTCTGGGAATCGGTAAGATTCTCTATGACATCATGGAGCTCATCTATCTCCAATATGTTTGATGTACGGAAACTGTGTATGCCTTCCACTCCGCCTCTCAGGCTTTCCATGAGGCCGTATACAGGCTTTGTCACATATCTTGTGAGCAGGAACACAAGTATAGATGCCAGGATAACACTTACAAGTACAGCTATGATGATTATCCTGTATATGTCCTGTCCCATGCCATAGATGGAGTCGGCGGTGACAAAACCACACAATATCCAGTGCGTATCTGAGTATGGAACATTTGAACTGTACAGATTGAGTTCCTTGTCAACAGCGTATATATCCTGCTTTCCCACCTTTGCGCCGCGCACTTTTGATATATCATCCTTTTGTCTTATCAAGGTCAATCCCTGCGAATCCCTGGACACCGCATCATACAGAGTTCCTTTTCCAACTATAGTCTCGTAGGTGTTATCACCTGTCTTAACCGCTATGGCATATCCCGCATTCAGATTGCCATCAAGATTCTTGACCGGAAGATAACTCTCAAGATAATTCACACTTATCTCCACACCAAGAACACCGTACACAGTTCCTGCATATACAAGCGGCACGGAATAAGTTATCATCTTGTGGTTATCCATGTAGTTGTTCTCGAGTATAAATGGCTTTGACCAATATCCCAGATTGACCGTATCCACATCTGTATGTTCTTTCGCAGCCTCATAAGGCTTGTAGAAGAAGTCGTCACAGGTTCTGCGTCCGCTTCCCTCAAATGTGAATCTGGTCGTCCATGCACTGTCCAGTGATATGGACTCACCATGTGAAAGCTTCTTGCTCCCCCTCTCGAGAAGCAGATCTGTATTGGATGCTGTTCTGGTCTGTGGATCAGAATCTCTCAGAAAAAAACCGTTATATGTGGATCTGTCCGTTGTCAGATTTTCATTTGCAAGAACAAGGAATACTCCTGTGGTCTGATTGTACTGAAGAGCGTCCACCATATCAGGAAAAACCTCTTCAAGATACTTCTGCTGTACATCATCAGAGTCAAGAAATACGTTCATATCCAGAGAGTTATCCTTTAAAATGCCAGCCAGACTGCTGTTTAGGTACTCACCTTCTTTATATATGGAACTCCAATGCTCAACCATATCCGTCTCCAGCACCACCTGCCTGTTCTCCACAGTGTGATTGTCCAGACTTATGACGTTGTCCGCCATGTCCTTGCGTATCCCACTGAGCACAAGAGTGAGCAATGGCACAAGGCCCTGGGTCACAACGATCACTATGATCGGCGCCAGAAATATCATGAGCAATGTTCTTTTTCTCTTAACCATGTAAATTTACCCCACCTTCTACAGACAAGTTCCCCGAATTACTACTTGCTTTCTACTGACTGTGTCAGAGCTTCATTGAAGCCGTCATACCACGCATCAAATGCATCATCAGATGTGTACTGCTCTATAAGCTTTTCTCTTGATGCCTCATCCTTTGCGGCATCAACAGCAGCCTTTGCCCCGTCTGCAGCGTCAGACATGTTGTAAGTCAGCACATTCCTCGCATCATAACCGTTATCGAAATTCTTAGTTGTGTAGAATTTGGTGTTGTCGAAATCGCCCATAACCTTTTCAATACATGCATACGCCTTCTCATTTACCTCGATGTTGTTCTCCTCTACGATCTTGTTGAACTCATCGATACTGTTTGCCTCCTTGAGAACAGGGAGATATCCTGAATCACTGACGAATCTCAGATTGTTCTCCTTCTGGGTAAACCATTTGAGGAACTCACATGAAGCGAACTCATGCTGCTCATCAGTCTTGGTTACAGCCATTCCTGCGCCCTGCTGAACTTTGTAGTTCTCACCGCCCTTCATGATAGGTGCATCCAGTACCACGTAGTCGATCGGATATGAATCATCATCCGTCTCAACGCTTTCAGGGAAATAGAATGTAGAAGATGTGGATCCTGTATATGCAATGATATCGCCGGTCTTCACATCATCAGAACGGAATTTGCCGTATGCTGCAAAATATCCCTTCACATACGGAACGTAATAGTTGTCCCATAATCTTCTTATGAGGTCTTTATCTGTGTTAAATGTCACTTTGCTATTATCTACCTGGAAGATCTCAGTTCCCATCTGTCTCATACCGATGACAAAATAGTTCGCCATGGCGTCTCTTCCGTAGAATGCCTTTCCATCATCCGGCACATCAGGAGTCTGCTCGTCTGTCCAGTTGTAATATTTCTCAGCTACTTCAACCACTCCTTCCATTGTATCAAGCTCATCAAGACTGCTTCCGGTGGCATCTGCAAATTTGTCCCAATCCGTCTTGTTGACCATCATAACCTCGGTGGACTTTGCCACAGGAACAAGATATAATGCACCATCTTGTGCAAAATATCCCTCCTCCACATAGGAATCCACGTACTTATCCAGCTCATCCTGCGTGAAATACTGTGTCACATCAGTCAGCTTGCCCTGCTTCTGTACCGCATATGCAGTATCTGCATAAGACGAGAATATATTCGGAAGCTCCTCTGCTCCCACGTTGCCTGCCAGTGAGTCAGTTACCGCCTGCTCAAGATCAGACACAGAGCCGTAGCTGTAGCTCTCTACATATATTCCCTCATCCTTACCCTTTGTGGCGTTGAACTCCTGCACAAGCGCATCAAATGTCGCCTGCTGTGTACCGTTGTAATAATGCCATACCGTAAGTGACACCGGATTATCCGGATCCAGCTTCACCTTCTTTGTTCCGTTGTCTCCAGAACCTCCGCAGCCTGAGAGCATGGCAAGAGCCAATGCTGCCACTGTCATCTTTGCAATAATCCTCTTTTTCATATGTATCTCCTCTCTATACGGACATCATCTCTAAGCCTTTCCCATCTAAGCCGTCTGTGAACAGCATCTATGATCACTCCACTTTTTTCAGTGCATCAATGGTGATGTTGTACTGTTCCCTGACCTTCTGAAACAGTTCGTCAGATCCGTCAAGTTCCCTTCCCCTGAGCTTTTCTGTGAGATCTGAGCTCACTGTATATAAGTTCTTAAGTCCAAGATTAAGACATACTCCTTTCAGTGTATGTGCCGCACGGAATGCTGTCTCTGCGTCACCCTCGCCGAGAGCTGTCTCAAGTGCACTGTAACTGCCGTCATCTATGAATTTGATCGCAAATCTCTGCACAAGTGCCTCACTTCCAAGTCTTCCTATAACGTCCTCAAAATCTGCTCCTATTGCGTCATAACATTCTCTGATATTCATCTCTTCTATATCTCCTCTTTTTTCATTTCATATTTGTGTGCCAGGTCTTCAAATTCCTGTCTTGACTCTTTAAAACACTCGATAAGTCTCGGTGAAAATGTTCCGCACTCACCGTCCAGTATCATCTGATATGCCTTGTCCTTAGCTATGGCCTTCTTGTACACACGGTCGCTCACAAGGGCATCGTACACGTCAGCAATGGATAATTCTTCTTTTGTGAGTCTTCCCGGTTTCAGGAGCACACTGTCCTTTATGGCGA
>JAEDGW010000112.1 GCA_016297325.1 Coprococcus sp.
TTGGAGTTTTAGTTTGGAAGGATATATGTGATATGTAAAACAGTAGAAAAGTTACGCCATCAGTAATGTAATAAAATAACTTTTCCATATCAAATAATTAAGATAGATTGTAAAATAAAACAACACACGAAAGAACGTGAAAGTACCCCACGGAGGTTAAATACATGGAAGATAGAATACTTGACTGGGCAGTCTACGAGAAGACAGCCCGTGAGATGGTCACAGAGGGAATGGTTCTGTTAAAGAATGACAACAAAGCTCTGCCGCTGAAGCAGGGAGAGACAGTTTCGGTATTTGGCCGTATGCAGAACCATTATTACAAGAGCGGAACAGGTTCAGGCGGCATGGTAAATGTTGCAAGAGTGGTAGGAATATTGGACGCACTAGAGGAGTGCAAGGATGTAAATGTAAATCAGAAGCTGGCTGAGACATACGCCGCATGGGATAAAGAACATCCGGTGGAGCTGGGGCTTGGCTGGGGACAGGAGCCATGGTCACAGGCGGAGATGCCTGTTACTGAGGAGCTTGTACATGAGGCTGCCGGGGAGTCGGATTCAGCCATAGTGATAATTGCACGTACAGCCGGCGAGGACAAGGACAACACACTTGAAAAAGGTGCATTTATGCTCACGGATATAGAGCTTGATATGCTTAAGTATGTCAGAGATAATTTCAAGAAGATGGTCGTTCTCTTGAATGTCGGTGGCCTTATAGATATGTCATTCCTTGACACCATATCCCCGGATGCCTGCATGTATGTATGGCAGGGCGGAATGATAGGCGGATATGGCGTGGTTGATGTCCTCATGGGCGACGTCAGTCCTTCGGGAAAGCTCACGGACACGATAGCCTACGACATCAAGGATTATCCGGCTTATGACAATTTCGGTGACGAGAAGAGGAACTTCTATGTTGAAGATATATATGTTGGATACCGCTACTTCGAGACATTTGCAAAGGATAAAGTCAGATATCCATTTGGATACGGATTGTCATATACGGATTTTAAGATCAGTGTGAAGCATGCAAGCCTGGATTTTGAAAAGGGTGTGGCAAATATCTGTGTCAAAGTCACAAATACAGGAAAGAGACTTGGCAAGGAGGTTGTCCAGGTGTACGGAGAGATGCCTCAGGGTGAGCTGGGCAAGCCTGCCAGAGTGCTCATTGATTTTGGAAAGACAAAGGAGCTTGTTCCGGGACTCAGCGATGAGCTGAAATTTGAGATTCCACTTGACCGCATGGCGTCATTTGACGATTCAGGAGTGACAGGACACAGGAACTGCTATGTGCTTGAAGCCGGAGACTACACCATCCATGTGGGAAACAGCATAAGAAATACAGCGGAATGTCTGTTCTTCGAACTTGCAGAGACAGTGGAGATTCAGAAGCTTCAGGAGGCACTTGCACCTTATGAGAAGTTTGACCGCATGAAGCCTTTCTGTGATGAAAATGGCAGGATGCTCGTAGAATACGAGGAGACACCTCTTGTCACAGTTGATATGTATGACAGAAGGAAGCAGGAGCTGCCGGAGGAGATCCCTGTTACCGGTGATAAGGGAATCACTCTGCTTGATGTCAAGGAGGGCAGGTATTCTATGGACGAGTTCATCGCGCAGTTTGACGACGAGGATCTGGCCTGCTTTGTCCGCGGAGAGGGAATGGGAAGCTCCCTTGTGACAGCGGGAACTGCGTCTGCATTTGCAGGGGTATCACCGAAGCTGATCGCCCATAAGATTCCGTCAGTGTGCTGTGATGATGGGCCATCGGGCATGAGACTTGATTCTGGTATGAAGGCATTCTCACTCCCAAATGGCACCCTGTGCGGATGCTCATTTAACAGAGAATTGAATACCAGACTTTATGCGCTCCTTGGACTTGAGATGACGGCAAATAAGGTTGAGGTTCTTCTTGGACCGGGCATGAACATTCACCGCTATCCGTTAAATGGACGAAACTTTGAGTATTTTTCCGAGGATCCGTATCTCACAGGCGCTATGGCGACAGCGCAGTTAAAGGGACTTAAGTCCAGCGGTGTGTCCGGAACTATCAAGCATTTCTGCGGAAATAATCAGGAATACCATAGACACACGTCGGATTCTATCATCTCACAGAGAGCACTCAGAGAGATATATATGAAGGGATTTGAGATGGCAGTAAGATCAGGATATGCTGACTCGATCATGACAACGTACGGTCTGGTAAATGGTCTCTACACCGCCGGAAGCTACGATCTGAACACGGCAATCCTCAGAAATGAATGGGGATTTACAGGCGTGGTCATGACAGATTGGTGGGCATCGATCAACCGAAGAGGAGAAGAGCCGACCAGAAATGATTTTGCGACTATGATACAGGCACAGAACGATATGTATATGTGCTGCCCGGACGGTTCAAAGAATATGAGTGATGATAATGTCATGGAGGCTTTACAGGACGGAAGGATAGAGAGAGCCGAGCTCCAGAGGATCGCAAAGAATGTATGCAACTTTGCCATGAATACAAATGCATTCCTGCGCCTTGTGGGAGAACCGGTCAACATAGAGATAATAAATCGTCCAAAGCAGGCTGATGATTTTGATCTGGATGATGTGGAATACAGCGTTGTTGACAGAGATATAGTTATTGATCTGACAGAGAAAGCCAGTGTGGCGGACACGAATTATGTCCTTGCACTTGATATATCGAATCCGGGTGAGTACAAGATCAGACTTAGAGGAAGTTCTACACTGGGCGATCTTGCACAGCTTCCGTGCACCCTGTTCTACAACGGCTTCCCGGTGAGCAATTTTACATTCAATGGTACAGATGGCAAGGATGTAGTGATTGAAAAGGAGATCAAATTCTACAACAGGTTCAACGTGCTCCGTCTGTACGTAAAGTCAAATGGACTCGACCTGAAAGATATAGAGTTCAGCTTTGAGAAGGAGCTGCAGTTATAACAATATATAAATTACAGCCATAAATAATCTGACAATAAATTCGTGAAAAATATTGACATAAGCTGCCATAGATGGTAGTCTAAGATAACTCTTTGCACTGCATATAATCTACAGTACAAACTGAGCAGACCATTGGCATAATCCAAGGAGTCGGGCCATCATGGCAGTGGAATATGAATCGGAATGATAACTTGGTATCATGAGTTATGATCAGGAATCATTACATCCACGGGACAGTGGTTACTAATACTGAGTCGTGGGTGTTTTTTTATACTCTTTTAGACATTCTATGAGATACCCCACATATATTTAGTGATAAGAGCTTTCTAGTAAATTATTGATCACGCAGACGTGCGGCCTTGAATTTGGTGCGTCTGTTAGAAGCAGAAAGGGTGGCTGATTATTATGGAAAGCACAAAAAATGTAAACATGATGGCGGCGGCAACGGTCGTATCAGAAAATGAGTTCAAAAAGGTTGCAAACAAGGTATCATTTATAACTATAGTACAGAACGTTCTTCTGTCGGTGTTCAAATTATTTGCGGGAATATTTGCACATTCAAACGCAATGATAAGTGATGCTATACATTCCGCATCGGACGTGTTCAGCACTATCATTGTCATAATCGGGGTGAAGCTGGCATCAAAGGAATCCGACAAGGAACATCCATACGGTCATGAGAGACTTGAGTGTGTGGCAGCTATCGTGTTGTCAATCGTGCTGCTTTACACCGGTATCAAGATCGGTTCACAGGCTGTGAAAGATATAATCGGTGGTAATTACCAGAATCTGCAGAGACCGGGTGCACTTGCGCTGGTGGCTGCAGTTGTGTCCATTGCCACAAAGGAGATAATGTACTGGTACACAAGACATTACGCAAAGAAGATAGATTCCAGTGCTTTGATGGCGGATGCGTGGCATCACCGCTCTGATGCGCTGTCATCGGTTGGCGCCCTTGTGGGTATCGGAGGTGCGATGATGGGATTCCCAGTCATGGATTCCATAGCTAGTATAGTGATATTTGTGTTCATCGCAAAGGCGGCATACGATATCTTCAAAGACGCCATGGATAAGATGGTGGACCATTCCTGCGATGATGTGACTGAGAAAGAGATGAGGGACTTCGTGCTTTCCCAGAATGAGGTCCTTGGTATTGACCTGCTTCACACAAGAATATTTGGCAACAAGATATATGTCGATGTGGAGATATGCGTAAATGGTTCGTATCCGTTAAGACGTGCGCATGAGATAGCTGAGGAAGTACATGAAGGAATAGAGAAGAATTTTCCAAAAGTAAAACATGTGATGGTACATGTGAATCCGGCGGATGCGGCAGAATAATAATATATTGACAGGGAAGAATAAGGCATTGATCAGATATGGTCAATGCCTTATTTGCAGTTCATACGTGGTATCTGTGAAATTTGCGGTACAGGTGCATATCTGAAATGACAAACAATCAAAAACAATCAAAAACAATCAAAAATATTCAAAAAACTCCAAATAAATGATTGACAATCTTCAAATGTGATGATATTATGCATATAGATTGATTGAAAGTGACTGAAATCAAGTGAAAAACACCTTAAAACAATCAGAAATAATTGAAAACGGTCAAAAAGTATGGTATCCTAAAGAAAAACGAAGTTGTTGCGATCACTGATGAATGAAGATGTTTTAGTGAGATCATTACGGAAATTAACACAGATATATACTTGTTAGACAGGAGGCAGTTATTATGATGACAGAGGATAGATACACAGCGATTTTAGAGGCACTGAAAGATAAAAAGTCTATGACAGTTGCAGAGTTCACAGAGATCACGGGAGCGTCGGAATCTACTATAAGAAGAGATCTGATCGCACTCGATGATATGGGAAAGATCAAGAGATTTCATGGTGGTGCAAAGGCACTTGAGCATGAATACATCACGAACGAGGCTTCAGTATCTGCAAAGGCACAGCTCAATGTAGATGAAAAGAGAGCCATTGCAAGATATGCGGCAACGATGGTGAATGATGAAGACTTCATATTCATAGATGCAGGGACGAGCACAGAGCTCATGATCGACTATATCGGCGACACCAATGCGACATTTGTCACCAACGGAATCGCTCATGCGAAAAGACTTCTCAAGAAGAACCTCAGGACATACATGATAGGCGGACTTGTAAAGCCTATCACTGAGGCGATCATAGGAGCAGAGGCAGTGAATTCCATGAAAAAGTTCAACTTTACAAAATGTTTCCTCGGAACAAATGGAATCCATATGGATTATGGATTTACCACAGTTGATGTCGAGGAAGCCATGGTGAAGATGGAAGCGGTGAACAGATCATATGCCAGCATAGTTCTGGCGGACAGCAGTAAGTTCGACAAAGTGACAGCAGTGACATTTGCAGCAATCGAAAAAGCCTGTATTATCACAGACAGACTTGTAAATGATAAGTACATAGACGCCACAGTCATAAAGGAGGTACTGAAATAATGATTTATACGGTTACATTCAATCCGGCACTTGATTATGTAGTCAAGATGGACAACCTGGAGCTTGGAATGGTCAACAGAAGTAAATCAGAAGCTGTATTTTACGGCGGCAAAGGTATCAATGTCTCAACTGTACTTAAGAACATCGGAGTTGACTCTGTAGCTCTCGGTTTTGTTGCTGGTTTCACCGGCAGGGAGATCGAGGACGGAGTTAAGGCCATGGGCGTTAAGACGGATTTCATTACACTCAGAAATGGACTCAGCAGGATCAACGTCAAGATAAAGGCTGAGCAGGAGACAGAGATCAACGGACAGGGCCCTGACATAGCGGATGATGAACTTCAGCAGATGTTTGACAAGCTTGACAAACTGGAGTCCGGGGACTGCCTGGTGCTTGCGGGAACAATACCTGCATCTCTTCCATCGGATATTTATGAGCAGATCATGGAGAAGCTGATGAACAAGGATATAGATATCGTAGTTGATGCAACTAAGGATCTGTTGCTAAATGTTCTGAAGTATCATCCATTTCTCATAAAGCCAAACAATCATGAACTCGGAGAGATGTTTGGAGTTGTCTTAAAAACAAATGAGGAGATAGTTGAGTATGCAAAGAAGCTTCAGGTCATGGGTGCAAGAAATGTGCTCATTTCCATGGCTGGTGACGGTGCGATACTCATCACGGAGACAGGAGAGGTTCACAAGATCGGAGTTCCTAAGGGCAAGGTTGTGAATTCTGTAGGCGCAGGAGATTCCATGGTCGCAGGATTTACAGCAAGCTATCTGAAGGATCACGATTATATGGAAGCACTTAAGAGAGGCACAGCAACCGGAAGTGCAACAGCATTTTCAGAGGGGCTGGCAACAGCGGACAAAGTAGAAGAGCTTTATAAGCAGTTATAAGATTATGGTGAGGAGGTTACGCTTATGAGAATCACAGAGCTTTTATCAAAGGAAAGCATTGCTCTGGGAGTAAAGGTAGATTCAAAGGATGCGGCCATTGACTATCTTGTAAACCTGCACGCTGCGGCAGGCAACATCTCAGACAAGAAAACATACAAAGAAGGAATACTTAAGAGAGAGGAAGAGGGTTCAACAGCTATAGGAGAAGGAATAGCGATCCCTCACTCCAAGAACAAGGCGGTCAAGAGACCTGGACTTGCAGCCATGACAGTTCCTGACGGAGTAGATTACGACTCACTGGACGGACAGCCATCTAATTTGTTCTTTATGATTGCTGCACCGGAGAGCGGATCTGATGTACATCTTGAGGTTCTCTCAAGACTCTCAATGCTCCTTATGGACGAGGACTTCAGAGCAGAGCTTTTAAAGGCTGCTGACAAAGATGCATTCCTCGCAGTTGTCGACAAATATGAGAACGCAAAGTTCCCTGAGGAAGATGTGACAAAGCGCATGGAGCCGGAAGCAGTTCCAGAGAAGAAGGGCTACAGAGTCCTTGCAGTTACAGCATGTCCTACAGGAATCGCACACACATACATGGCAGCCGAGGCACTTGAGAAGGCCGGTGCAAAGATGGGTTACGCATTAAAGGCTGAGACAAATGGCTCAGGTGGTGTGAAGAACGAACTCACAGACGAGGAGATCGCAAACTGTGACGGTATCATAGTTGCAGCAGATAAGAACGTAGAGACAGCAAGATTTGACGGTAAGCCGGTTCTTTTCACAAAGGTTGCAGATGGAATCCACAAGCCTGAGGAGCTTATACAGAAGATCGTGGACGGCAAGGTTCCTGTTCATCATGAAGAGGGTGGCAAGAAGGAGTCAAGCAGTGCAAATGGCAGTGTGGGAAGCAGGATCTACAAGCATCTGATGAATGGTGTATCACACATGCTTCCATTCGTAATCGGTGGTGGTATCCTCACAGCCCTTGCGTTCCTTATTGATACACTTTGCGGATACGGTGCAACAGGTGGTTCCAACTTTGGTTCCATGACACCGCTCTCAGCATTCTTCAAATATGCCGGTGGTCTGGCGATGGGAGTCATGGTTCCGGTACTTGCAGGATTTATAGCCCAGTCCATAGCGGACAGGCCGGGACTTGCAGTCGGTTTCCTAGGCGGTATCCTGGCATCATCAGGAAATGCAGCGTTGTCCAGCTATGTATGGGCAGGCGATAACCTCGGCGGTTTCCAGTCATTTATCGCAAAGTTTGGATTTGTGGCAGATGGCGGCGGTAACACAGTATCAGGATTCCTCGGCGGTATCGCAGCAGGTTTCCTTGCAGGATATGTAGTTCTTCTTCTGAAGAAACTCTGCTCAAAGTTCCCACAGTCACTTGAGGGAATCAAGCCAACACTTATATATCCACTCGTTGGTATGTTCATCGTTGGCGTACTTATGATATTTGTACTCAACCCACTTATCGGTATTGTAAATACAGGACTTTCAGATATGCTTACAGCCCTTGCAAATAAGAACCTTCTCATCCCACTTGGAATCATCCTCGGCGGAATGATGGCGATAGACATGGGTGGCCCAATCAACAAGGCAGCTTATGTATACGGAACAATGGTTCTTGCAACGGCATCAGAGCTTGTTGCAGGCGGCGCGCAGCTCACAGACCCTGCAGTTCAGGCATGTTACATCTCCATGGCATCAGTTATGGTAGGTGGTATGGTTCCTCCACTCGGAATCGCTCTTGCATGTATCTTCTTCCCTAAGAAGTTTACAAAGGCAGAGAGGAACTCTACAGTTTCAAATATAGTAATGGCATGTGGATTCATCACAGAGGGCGCAATACCATTTGCAGCGGCAGATCCACTTCATGTAATACCATGTACACTTGTAGGTGCAGCAGTTGCAGGCGGAATGTCAGCAGCATTCAAATGTACACTGATGGCACCTCACGGCGGAATCTTCGTATTTGCAACCGTAGGCAACTGGTTCCCATACATCATCTCATGGCTGGTAGGATCAGTTATCACATGTATCATGCTCGG
>JAEDGW010000113.1 GCA_016297325.1 Coprococcus sp.
AGAAGAGCTAAGATTTACTACTTACGTTCAAGAGTTGGTAAGGCAGCAAAGGTTAAAGAGCTTGTTAAATAATTTAGCTTGTGATGTAGAAACCATGATGGCTGGAGTATTCATACTCCAGCCATTTTTGAAATAGTGCATTATTTTTTGCCTGTGAGGGAATTAGATGAGCGAGAGACATGACAGAATTCGGAGAATAAGAAGAGAACGCCGTCGTCAGAGAAGACAGCAGAGATCATTCAAGAAGTCAGTAAAAGGCATATTTACATGGAGTATAGTTGTTCTGACGGCAGCCATACTTGGATATGGATTTGTAGTATTTGGATTTCAAAAGGTATACATGGTGGGACCGTCTATGGATCCTACATTAAAGGATGGACAGGATTATACAGTTAATCAGATTGTTTATCTGGCTGGGTCGCCGGATAGATATGATGTGGTTGCGTATAGAACTGTAGATAATCAGAATAAATACTATTCTATAAAGAGAGTGATAGGACTTCCGGGTGAGACTGTACTTATCCAGAACGGACAGGTTTATATAAATGGAAATCCTCTGTCTGACCGCCCGGTTGAGGCTGAGATAAGAACAGCAGGGCTTGCAGAGTCAGGTGTGACACTTGGTGAGAACGAGTATTTTGTCCTCGGCGACAATCCTGATGACAGTCAGGATTCAAGGTATCCAAGTGTTGGAAACATAAAAAAGAGTGAAATACTCGGAAGAATAAAGGTTAAATAAAGGAGCTTTTATGAATATACAATGGTATCCTGGCCATATGACAAAGGCCAGACGTATGATGCAGGAAGATATAAAACTGATCGATGTCGTGATCGAGCTTGTCGACGCCCGAATTCCATTTAGCAGTAAGAATCCGGATATTGACGATCTTGCCAGGAACAAATACAGACTGATACTGCTGAACAAGACTGATCTTGCAGATGATTCTGTGACGGCAAAGTGGGAGAATTATTATAAAGAAAAGGGATTTGCAGTTGCACGTATCAATGCCAGGGATGGCATGGGCATGAAGGGTATTGATAAGATAGTTCAGGAAGCGTGTCGTGAGAAGATCGAAAGGGACAGGAAACGAGGAATCATAAACAGACCGATAAGGGCTATGATAGTCGGTATCCCGAACGTCGGCAAATCCACATTTATCAATTCCTATGCAAGAAAGGCGTGTACAAAGGTTGGAAACAAGCCTGGAGTTACCAAGGGAAAACAGTGGATAAGACTTGGAAAGAACATAGAACTTCTTGACACTCCTGGAATCCTGTGGCCTAAGTTTGACGATGAAGCAGTGGGACTTAGACTTGCATTCATCGGTTCTATCAACGATGAGATATTGAATATTACAGATATTTCAATTGAATTAATTAAATTTTTACACAGTAACTATTGTAATACATTAGCTCAAAGGTATAATATTGAAAGTGCTGATGATCCGGTCAAAGCTTTGACTGAGATAGCAGAAAAGAGACAGTGTATTAAAAAGGGTGGCGAACTGGATTACGATAAAGCTGCAGCTCTGATACTGGATGATTTCAGATCAGGAAAGCTTGGAAAGATCACTCTGGAGACACCTTAAAGGAGATTACATGAGCGAAGAGAACAAGAATGTAACTGATGCTCTGAATGAAATATTTGATGACGACCCTGCCAAAAAGGCCAGGGATAAAGAGATAGCGAAATATGAGAAAAAGCGTCAGAAAGCGATAGAGAGAGAACAGAAAAAGCTTGCAAAAAAGAAAAAATCGGATGTTGAGAGCGTAGAATCTTCGGATGCGTCCGGCGATAAGGGCGATGGTACAGATGAAAAGAAGTCTGACACAGCCTGGTCATGGGACAGGGCTGTTGCTGAAAATGGCGGCAAACCTGTTGCAGTTGATGTCAAAAAGGAGATCAATGATAAGGCAGAAGATGGAGATTCTGCTTCATCTGATTCAAAGCAATCGGGTTCTGATTCATCTGATTCCGGCATCAAGGCTGATGCTGATTCATCCACAGATGAAGAATTAGATGAAAAGGCTATAAAGAAAAAACTTAAGGAAGAGAAGAAGCAGGCGAAGAAAGCTGCAAAAGCAGAGAAAGAGATCAATATTGTCAAAGATCTCATATCTTTATGTATATATATACTTATAGTCATAGGTATATGCTGGACGGTTCTCACATATATAGGTCAGAGAACTGAGGTTAGCGGTGAGTCGATGAGCAACACTCTTCACAGCGGAGATACTCTGTGGATAGATAAGCTCGAGTATGAATTTGGCTCTCCTAAGAGATTTGATGTGGTTGTATTCCCTTATGGGGATGATGACGAGACTTTCTATATTAAGAGAGTTATAGGACTTCCTGGAGAGACTGTATATATAGATGAAGATGGAGTTATCTATATAAATGGCGAAGAACTCCAGGGTGATATCTATGGCAGGGAGACGATAGCTGAGGATAAGCGCGGCGTTGCCTCCGAGGAGATCACACTTGGCGAGGACGAATATTTTGTTCTCGGAGACAATAGAAACAACAGCCGTGACAGCCGTGTGGCTGATGTCGGCAACATACATAAGAAGGATATTATAGGAAGGGCTGTTTTCAGGTTTACCGGAGGATTTGGTAAGATCGAGTAGCCTGTATTAACAGGGGCCGCTGCCGAGCGATGGCAACAGCCCCTGTTTTGCGGAGGAGAAATGGCGAGTATAGCTGAAGTGAAACGAATGTTTGCCGAGACAGACGTTCAGAATTATGAAGAAATTATAGAAAAATTTGTATCCGATGACAGAGATGGTGTAAAAAAACTTGTGAAATCGGCTGAAAAGAAGCTGGATGCATACCGCAGTGAGCTTGAAAGGTCTTACAAGATGTTCCAGTTTGAGAGAGAATTTGCTGACAGAAAGTATATATGTGGTATCGACGAGGTTGGCCGCGGACCACTTGCCGGCCCTGTAGTTGCCGCTGCAGTTGTTCTTCCAAAGGATTGTGATATTTTGTACCTCAACGATTCAAAGCAGCTCTCAGCGAAGAAGAGAGAGGCTTTATATGATGAGATAATGGAAAAAGCGGTGTCTGTCGGAGTTGGAATGGCTGATCAGGACGTTATCGATGATATAAATATTCTGAATGCAGACTATGAAGCCATGAGACAGGCTATATCAAAGCTTTCGGTTAAGCCGGATATCCTTCTCAATGATGCTGTGAATATTCCCGGCGTAGATATACCTCAGAAGGGGATAATAAAGGGAGACACTCTTTCTGCATCCATTGCGGCTGCAAGCATCATTGCAAAGGTCACAAGGGACAGACTTATGGTGGAGTACGACAGTATCTATCCGGGATATGGATTTGCGAGAAATATGGGATATGGAACTGCAGAGCATATAGCTGCACTTAAGGACATGGGGCCTTGTGCCATACATAGAAGAAGTTTTATAGGCAATTTTGTATAGCGTTTTTATAAGACGGTTTTTCGAAGATTTTGTGACAAGAAAGGTTTACTTTATATAGAAAGGGATATATGTACAACAGCAGGAGCATAGGCACGGAATATGAAAATATTGCTGCCGCTTATCTGACCAGCAAGGGATATGCGATACTTGCCAGAAATTACAGGATATCGTCCGGTGAGATAGATATCGTGGCGGAAAAAGACGGATATATTGTGTTTACCGAGGTGAAGTACCGCTCAAATCTTAAGAATGGTACGCCGGAGGAGGCTGTGGATGCGAATAAGCAGAGACAGATATCCAGAGTAGCTTTACATTTTCTGAAACACAAGGGATACGGAGTTGATGTCGGTGTGAGATTTGATGTGATAACTGTCATGGAGGAGAATATACATCATATTGAGAATGCATTTGAGTATTCGTGGTATAATTGACGTTGCTGGTATATGTTGCAAGGTTATCACAGATACGAGTTAATATAGCTTAAATATTACGGAGCAGTTGTTTTATGAAAGAAATAAAATATATCAGACAGGGAAATGCAACCCATCTGCACAACAAAGATGGTGTTTTATATATTACATTTGACAAATTGGATAAGGCTGGTGTTGTTCATGGATTTTCAACCAGGATGGGCGGTGTCAGCGAAGGATATCTGGGGACTATGAACCTCAGTTTTCACAGAGGTGATGATCCGGATGCGGTCATGGAAAACCACAAAAGATTTGCATATGCCATAGGGTATGATTACAGAAAGCTTGTGTTCTCGGATCAGGTGCACAAGACTGATATATATAAGGTAACTGAGAAAGATGCCGGCAAGGGAATTATCAGGGAGTCAGACATCAGGGAGATCGATGGCCTCATGACGAATGTCCCTGGCATCCCTCTCATGACATTTTACGCAGACTGCGTGCCGGTGTTCTTTTATGATCCGGTGAAGAAGGTCGTTGCGATGAATCACTCTGGCTGGAAGGGTACAGTGGCAAAGATAAGCAGATGTATGATTTCCCGCCTTAAAGAGGAATATGGCACAGATGCGTCTGATCTGATATGCGCTGTAGGCCCGTCTATATGCAAAGATTGCTATGAGGTGAGTCAGGATGTAGCAGATCAATTTATGGATGCTTATACGAAAGCTCAGGTGGATGAAATTGTGTATGATAAGGGAGATGGCAAGTATCTTCTTGATCTGCATAGGGCAAATTATTATAATTTGGTTGATTCCGGTGTTCTGCCTGAAAAAATTGATGTGACAAATATATGTACGTGTTGCAACAGCGACGTATTATTCTCACACAGAGCTAGCCATGGACTCAGAGGAAATCTTGGCGCAGTCATCATGCTCTGATGGGATTTTCTGTAAACATGAAATGAATATGAGGTTGGTATGGAACACATAGTTAAAAGTGTATTGGATGGCAGTATAGCCGAGGAACTTGAGATCGAGCCGGGGGACAATATCCTGGCGGTAAATGATCATCCTATAGAGGATATATTTGACTACCAATATCTTATAAATGATGAATATATAGAACTCCTTGTCAGAAAGCCTGATGGCGAAGAGTGGCTTCTTGAGATTGACAAGGAATATGATGAGGATCTGGGCATAGTGTTCGAGAATTCTCTCATGGATAACTATAAATCCTGTTATAACAAGTGTATATTCTGCTTTATCGATCAGAATCCGAAAGGAATGAGAGATACGATATATTTCAAGGATGACGATTCCAGATTGTCATTCCTCCAGGGAAACTATATCACACTTACCAATATGAAGGATGCTGATATAGACCGTATAATCAATTATCACCTTGCGCCTATAAACATATCTGTCCACACGACAAATCCGGAGCTTAGATGCAGTATGCTGAACAACAGATTTGCCGGAACGATACTGGAACGTATAAGGAAATTTTACGATGCCGGTATTCCTATGAATGGGCAGGTGGTTTTGTGTAAGGGCATAAATGACGGAGATGAACTCAGACGTACAATTTCAGATCTTATGGAATTTGTACCTGTTATGGAGAGTATGTCGGTGGTGCCGGTTGGACTGTCAGATTATAGAGATGGTCTGTTCCATCTTGAGCCGTTTACTGCTGAAGATGCCGGAGAGGTTATAGATATCATTGAGGGCTTCCAGAAGGAATGTTACGAGAAGCATGGTATACATTTTGTACAGGCCAGTGATGAATGGTATATAAATGCTGGCAGAGAGTTCCCTGAGGCTGAAAGATATGACGGCTTCATACAGCTTGAGAACGGAGTAGGCATGGTGAGACTGTTGTCGGACGAATTCGAAGAGGCCTTTCAGGAGATGGAGGGCGATGACAGAGAGTATGAGGTGTCGGTTGTGACAGGTGTGCTTGTGTACGACTCTATAAAAAGGCTTGTCGATAGGATACATGACAAATTCCCAAATGTGAAGATACATCTGTATAAGATCATAAATGACTTCTTTGGGCACAGGATAACAGTGACGGGACTTCTGACCGGCGGGGATATTATAAAGCAGCTTAAAGATAAACCACTGGGAGACCGGCTTGTTCTTCCGTCCAACACACTGATGGCTGATGAGCCGAAATTCCTTGATGATCTGACCCTTGATGAGTTCACAGATGCTTTACAAGTCAAAGTTTGTATTGTAGAATCAAGTGGTGCTGACCTTATACACGCACTTATTGGTGACGATATGTAAAAAATGAGATGATGCGGGAGATATACGAAGTGTATTAGAAAAGTGCCCGCTCCATAATATAAATATACGGAGGAAACAGGAATGAGTAAACCTATTGTAGCCATAGTTGGCAGACCTAACGTAGGTAAATCTACTCTGTTCAATGTGCTTGCCGGGGAGAAGATATCCATAGTACAGGATACTCCGGGAGTTACAAGAGACAGAATATATGCCGATATAAATTGGCTGGATTATAATTTTACACTGATAGATACCGGAGGTATAGAACCGGAGTCTGACAATATCATACTTAAGAGTATGAGAGAGCAGGCTGAGATAGCCATAGAGACGGCTGATGTCATCATTTTCATGACGGATGTCAGACAGGGTATGGTTGATGATGATTCAAAGGTTGCAGACATGCTCAGAAGATCAAAGAAACCTATAGTCCTGGTTGTGAACAAGGTCGACAGCTTCGAGAAATTTATGCCGGATGTGTATGAATTCTACAATCTTGGCCTTGGAGATCCACATCCGATATCCGGATCATCAAGACTTGGAATAGGAGATATGCTTGACGAAGTGGTATCACACTTTGACGAGTATGCAAAGGAAGAGATCGAGGATGAGAGACCAAGGATTGCAATCATTGGAAAACCCAATGTTGGCAAATCTTCTATTATAAATAAACTCCTTGGTGAGGATAGAGTTATAGTGTCTGATATAGCTGGAACCACCAGAGATGCCGTCGATACTGAGATTGTCAGAAATGGCAGGGAATATGTATTCATAGATACTGCAGGACTTAGACGAAAGAGCAAGATCAAAGAGGATATTGAGAGATATAGTATCATAAGGACGGTATCAGCAGTTGAGAGATGTAATGTGGCTGTTCTTGTTATAGATGCCACAGAGGGTATAACAGATCAGGATGCCAAGATTGCTGGAATAGCACATGAGCGCGGAAAGGGTATGATAATAGCTGTAAATAAATGGGATGCCATAGAGAAAAATGACAAGACCATATATAAATTTACAGAAGAAATAAGAAATAAGCTGTCATATATGCCGTATGCAGAGCTCATTTTTATATCTGCACAGACAGGACAGCGGCTTCCTAAACTATTTGAGACTATAGATGCTGTCATAGAGAATCACTCACTCCGAATAGCTACTGGTGTACTTAATGAGATTATGAGTGAAGCTGTTGCGATGCAGCAGCCTCCTTCAGATAAGGGCAAGAGACTGAAGCTTTACTATATAACACAGGTTGCTGTAAAACCGCCTACATTTGTTATATTTGTAAACGACAAGGAACTTATGCACTTCTCATATACAAGATATATTGAGAACAGGATAAGAGAGTCATTTGGATTCAGGGGAACGCCTTTAAAATTCATAATCAGAGAGAGGAAAGAGAAATAGTCATGGAGATAGCGATAAGAGTAATATGCCTTGTAGGAGGTTATGGAGTTGGGCTGATACAGACCGCATATATATATGGAAGACTTAAGGGCATTGATATCAGAAAGTACGGCAGTGGCAACGCTGGGACAACGAATGCACTCAGGGTGCTCGGCAAAAAGGCTGGATTGATAGTTTTTCTTGGAGATTTTTTGAAAGGAATTGTAGCGTGTTCACTTACACATGTGATACTAGGGCAGCTTGGCATAGGAAATGCGTATATGTTTGTTCTTTACACAGGACTTGGTGTTGTGCTTGGACATAATTTTCCGTTTTACATGCAGTTTAAGGGTGGCAAGGGAATTGCTGCCAGCGGTGGAATGATAGTTGGTCTGTGGGATTGGAGACTTGTTGTGATATTGCTTGCGGCATTTATCATAAGTGTTGTGATTACAAGATATGTCTCAGTTGGCTCGCTTACAATCATGATTGGTTTCTTTGTATTGTATACAGTGTTTGCAATTCATGGTGATTACAATTTTACTTCGAACAGCAAGATGATAGAGGGAATTGTACTAGCTGCTGTGATTGCAGGTATGGCTGTGATAAGGCATCTGCCAAATATCAAAAGACTTATTGCAGGTACAGAGAATAAACTGTCATTTGGTTCAAAAAACAAATAGTTTAGAT
>JAEDGW010000114.1 GCA_016297325.1 Coprococcus sp.
ACTACTCCGGAAACTGCACCTTCCATAGTCTCTCCCAACCTCCAGTGTAGAATTTCTTGAGCTTGCCCACATTCTCTATCGCAGTCTCGCGATCCATGTCGTGTTCTATGATCTGGAATATCGCCGAAAAAAAACCACTATATATCATATGACAAAGGCTGTCGCTTATGTCCGGCACATTTATACCGGCTCTGTGCATCTCATCCACATACTGCTTTGAAGATCTCATCTCACGGCCTACCAGATTATGTATCATATCTCCATACTTCTCATTGTCACTGCACCGCAGTAAAAGTTTGAAATTATCATAATGGTCATACACGTAATTCACCATCTGATCCATTCCGTTCCCGGATGCGCTTGCCATATTCTCTGTCTGCTTCTCCGGAGGCAGACTTTGGAACTCCTCAAGCACGCTGTCATATATCCCATACAGCTCATCCACATACGGATCTATCAGTGCATCAAAAAGTGCCTCCTTTGTAGGATAATATTTATAGAATGCACCTGTTGTAAGTCCGGCATCTTTCACAATGCTTCTGAGCGATGCCCCTGCAAATCCATACTCAAGGAAATGATTCAGTGCTGTTTTCAAAATATTTTGTCTTGTGTTCTCTGCTTTTTCTGTCATAAAGACTCCTCTCCCGTTTAATATGCCTCGCTTCTGACCGAAACAGATTCCAAATGCAAGTGCCATACCAACCATCAGACACGCGCAAATATAACAGCGTTATATTACACTGTTATATTTTATATATAATCCCCCTGTTGTCAAGTGCTGTTTTGATAATTTTTCAGCCATATCAAATTTTTGATAAAATATGCGCTTTACCCTTATAAAAAAACAACCACCTGATATACAATACGATATCAAGTGATTGTCTAATTAGTTTTTCTCTCTTCTTCTCTGCTCTCTTGTCTTATTCTTTTCTCTATCTCCACACTCTTCATATACTCAAGACCTACCTCTCCATCTTTCTTAACTGCGGTCACTATCCGATGAAGCTCTCTCCTAATTTGTTCTGAGTGTATCAGAATCCCAAGCAAAGTCCAACTACGGATTGCAGTTCTTACAAGGTTCATATCCCTCAGATATAAGCTCGTCCCTTGTGGTCGTTCTCTCAGATTTATTCGCTTCCTTCATCTGTTTCACACTCCTGCATGATGGCTTATGAAACTTACCGGTGTTGGTGTTGACTATGTATGTATCCTCATCCGCAGACTCCTTCTGGATCTCCGATGTATCACTGCCAATATCTGACTCCGTATCCTGAGTTTCTCCGATCATTCCAGCTTCTGCTGTCTGGTCATCATCTCCTTTTTCCTCTGATACTTTAGTGCTGGCATTCTCTCCCGGCACCACATAATCCGGATCCGCTTCGCTGTCCCCTGTAGCATAGTCGATTATCACGCCTGGCTGTACATTGTACACATACACATTGAAACTTACTCCTGCGCCTTTATCCTCCACGGACTCCGCCTCCATCTGCACTCCGGACGCAACCAGATTGTCTCCATCGTATACAGGTGTAACCCTGTAAAGCACATGATTTCCAGTACTTTCCACATAATCAGCTACCTCATTTTCAAATGGCAGCATGCCAGTGACATTCAGATATCTGGTTCCAGTTATCAGATTCTTTTCATTTGCATTCTCCCCGGCAAGCTGATATCCGATCAGATGGCAGCGATTATACAGATAATTGCCGTCTATACGATCATTGTATTTAACTGTATGCCACCCTGAAGGCTTTATCATACCTATCTCGCCGCGCTCCTCCGTTGGCATAATCTCCTTACAGATATTGGCATAGGCAACTCCACATCTTCCAAGAAAGTCCAGATCGCTGTAATTCTCAAATGCCTCCGTCATCATCTCATCCTCACTGAAATAAGGCACATTGCCATTTATCTCACAATATGCCTCTCCCGAATATATGGGAATATCAGCAATCTCCATGCTCGAAGCCTGCTGATCTGCAATATTCTCAGATGCTGCCGCACTGCTTTCAGGTGACGTGTTGCCGGTGTTATCTTTTTTCTCCGCAGCTGTGGTATTCTCTGATTCTGAGGTATCTTCTACAGTCTCCTTCTCATATCCCTTTACCGCGGACCTGCTGCCATCCGCAATTTCTGACATACTGCACCCGGACATCAGCAATGCAAATATTGCTACATACAGTACACTGTAAAATTTTCTTTTCACGTCACATTCTCCTCTCTGAAAATGTTATCCCTGCCTATATACATCCTATAAAAATTTAGCTATCTTTTTCCAAAATGTATAATAACATTCTACATTTTGTCATCCGTTTTGTGAATACATCCCCGCATAAAACCTCAATTCAAAACAAAGAGTTTTCACTAGCTGCTTTAACAAATCATTGCAACAAAAAAGAGGATATATACCACATGTGATACATATCCTCCTTACAATTTATGCTCCCTTGTGTAAGCTTTTCCCTACACCATTCCATTTGCGACCTTATACTTGTAGAGCATCTCCGCATGATTCTGCTCCTCGATCTGTATATCCGCCAGAAGCTTTCTCACCGCGCTCTCGCCAAATGCAAATATCTCTCCATTGTACTCGCCTGACACAAGCTTCTCTGTTCCAATACAGTCTGTTGCAAGGAACTCATCATTCTTCTTATCCTCGGAATCGTCCATCATCTTGTATGTCTGCTTTGGCTCATAATCTTTTCCATCGCTGTCATTGCAGTCACACTGTGGAACCTGTCCGTCAAGCACCTGGGTAAGTGAATCATAGTGCTTCTGCTCTTCCTTCTGTATAGTCTGGAACAGATTCTTAAGCTCAGGATCCTTCGCCTGCTCCGCATATCTTCCATATTTCTCCACACAGGACTTCTCCTGTGTCTGAAGATCCTGGATAACTGTTTTCTCTTTTTCCTTTAATATCATAGCAATACTCCTTTCGATTAAAATTCATCCCATCGCATAGATATTATTGTCCAAAATAGTACAGCTCTATTCCTACATCTCTATTTTTTTATATTTTTCTGCCTTCTGGTCATTTATATATATGTATGGCAATGAAAAATCTCAGGACCGTGTCATACAATAAAAGGCGAATGCCCTGCAATTGTCATACAGCCATCCGCCATTATATCACATATATTTATTTTATTTCTGTAGTCTCACAAACTCTCTGCAATAAGCCACATACATTACAATCAACACAAGTCCAACAGCCACTATTGGCATCACTCCTGTATCAAATGCAAACATGCTCATAAACGTAAGTATCCACATGACAAATCCTGCCTTAATTCCAGTCATAAATCCCTTCTTGGAGGATTTGGCTATCATGATAAGCTCAGCCTCGTCCGATGTGTTCTCCCAGTCACGGCGAAAATGCATATCGAATATATTTCCGCTTTTCTCCGGGTTAAGCTTCTTCTCTTCATCGATGACAAGCTTTTCAACCACACAATACAGTGTCATAGATATCAGAAATACGAGCTCGGACAGCACTGTCAGGAATGTGCCACGCCCATCACTGTACGTCCTGTCCACAGCGTATATACACACCGGAAACAACACAAGTCCAACGAACACGGTGACACACGGGAGATATGAGGCAGTCGTGATCCGACTCTCTATATCCACTATCACATCCTCGTTCTCTCCGTCCCAGCCTCTGATCATCCTCTTTATCTTCCCATACATGACAAATGACACCACAAACGTCGCCAGCATGAGCACACCATATACTATAGGCAGCGTATCAGCTGTTATCCACCATATATGATCCCAGTTGATCCCATCCAATGTGTCCTTGTTCACCGCGGCAAGCCTTCCCGCCAGGAAACCTCCCAGCAGACTTGCCAGGATCATGACCGCAAATATTATATATATCTTCAGATTACTTTTCTTGTTCACTTTTTTATCAGTATCCTTCATCACATATCCTCTTTTCATTCTATGAATTAACACGACCTTATCCATATGTCAGGAATCATTCCTTATCATCCTCGTATTGGAATATATCCTCCACGCTGACGCCACATACCTTCGCGATCTTCAGTGCCAGTGTCACCGATGGGCTGTAGTCGCCCCTCTCTATCTGGCTTATCGTCTGCCTTGATGTCTGCACCAGTGCACCCATCTCCTGCTGGTTTACCCCCAGCTTAGCCCTGTATTCCTTCAGCTTGTTGTACAGCGGCATCTATATCACCTCCAGCTTATTCATCCGTATCGTTATCATCTACCATTCCATGCTGTACGTTCCTGTGTGTGGATGTTCCCCATATCATAGAAAAGCTTATTCCAAAGCAGAATCCAATTGATATGCCAAGGGCAAGATTGTCAAACAGCATTCCGTACACTATACCAAGTGCAACACCTATGATAATTCCAAGTGGTGCGCCAGTGGTTTTATCGCGCTTACACACATATATTTTATCCCTCAAAAAGAATCCATCACTCTTCCCATCTCCAAATACATCTATCACATTCTGATACACATTGCTGTGGGCAACCTCCATCATGTCATCTGCCAGATCCTCCACCTCAGGATGAATGTAATACTTTCTAAGCTTGTATATACTGAGTACATCCTTGCCACTTTCAGGTTCAGGCGTCAACGAATCCCTAGCAATCTCTTCTTTCTCAAAAATAAAGCAGCTCCACATCTGTTTCTTCCTGAAGAATCCATACACCGGAAGCCCCTTCTTCAGACTTCCCCGGAGCTCATTCTCAAGCTCATTTATATCACAGACCTCAGCAATAACATCCCCCAGCTTGTTCTTCTTTAACATTCTCTCTGTGATCATTGTCACGGAATACCCCTTGACCTGCGTCTTCAATTTGTCCACTGGTTGGGAGACGATCATGCCCTCAAACATAGCTTGTAGTGTTTCACAGGTAGATTTCTTATTACCTTTATCCATGCCATTTTCACTTAGATTGTCCTTTTTATTTACACCTTGCTTTTCCCTCATATCCTCATAACTCCATTTTAATTCTTACCACTAAAATCCCATTTCAAATTCAAGCTATATATATTATATATGCCAAATGACAACTATAGTTGTCATTTCTTTTACAATGGAGTATAACAAATGACAAGGAAAGTTGTCAATAACTTTTGACAACTTTCCTTGTCATCTCAATGTTGGAACGGAGGCACCTGAAACCTGGAGAACCGCCAGACTGATGCCTGGCAGTGCAACAACTAAACAATTGAGCAAGATCATCTTTTGTTAAATTATATCATACTTCTCCACATCCACGACTGCCTGTCCCTCACATAACAGCTCTATTCCATCCGCTTCAATAGGTGTATATATCGCCGTGCTCATTGTCATAGCTCCATCATTTACAAACAGCTCTATCGAATTCCTGTCCAGTATAAATCTGAGCTTTATACTATCTTGAGCCTCCTGCTGTTCATCAACCTTTCCCTTGACATCCCCGTAACATTCTGCTGATTTCACGCAGGCCCTTCTGATACACACCACATCTTTCTCAAATCCGGCAAATGTTCTGTCCATCTCTATTATATTATTTTCTCTGTCATATATAAATCGAGTATAATATCCGCTTCCCTTTGCCAGATTCACGGTAAATCTGCTGTATTTGTTTCCAGTGATTACAAATGTCACATCCAGACTTCTTCCACTTATACCTTCCAGACTACGCCGTCCACTCACTACTTCATCTGAGTACCTGACCATATTAGCATGATACTTCTCTATCTCTCTCACTGGCTTCTGTATCAAGCGTCCATTTTTCAGAGATATCTCCCTCGGAATCGTCATCATTCCCTGCCACTTCTGTCCACCGGGTATCCACAGATTATGCCACGACTGCATCCACGCTATCATTATCCTTCTGCCATCCGGCAAAAGTGTAGTCTGAGGCGCGTAGAAATCTGTTCCATAATCAAGTGATAATGGCTCTCCACCGTCAAATTTCTTCTCACCTTTATCAAATTCTCCAACAAAATAGATAGAATTATTTCCATTGTGGAATTCATATCCCTCTGCTTTCATTCCCGTAGGCGATACGAGAAGTACATGATGATCGTCTAATTTGAAGAAATCAGGGCATTCCCATATGCCGCCCAGATCATCTTCATTCCGTGCAAGAATACTCTCAAATGTCCAGCTTTCCATATCAGCGCTCGAAAGTAGTACCACAAGCCCCTTATTATCCTGATCCACACAGCCTGCAGCCATATAGTATCTGCCATCCTCAAGCCATGCCTTCGGATCTCTGAAATCCGCTCTGCTCAATCCCTCCGGCAGCATATCTCCGGTCACCACCGGGTTATTCTGTATTTTTTTATATGTAACGCCATCACCAACCGCTATGCTCTGGTTCTGCAATACCCCATCACCGTCGGGATTTTTCATAACACTGGTATATATCAGGACATGCTCTCCATCTTTTTCAATGGCCGTACCTGAGAAACAGCCCTCGGCATCATATATCGTATCAGGTGCAATCGCCACAGGAAGCTGCTCCCATCTTATCAAATCGTCACTGACCTGATGCCCCCAATGCATAGGTCCCCATTCCGTACTGTACGGATGATACTGGTAAAACAAATGCACCTTACCATTATACACAGAAAATCCATTCGGATCATTCATCCAACCGACAGGCGGAGTCACATGAAACAACGGTCGCTCATTCTTATCTATTTCATTCTGAGTTTCGTATTCCCTCGATGCAGCAAGTGCCTCGCTAACCACATTTTTTCCCGCCATCTTCCCATTTATATCCATCTCTTTTTCTCCTTTATACTTACATGGTTTATATTTTGCGTCCTTTCAAATAACACATTTAAATCAATAAAAATAGAGACATTTCCACTGTACCATACATAGCATCTCTTGAAAATGTCCCTAAATAAATTTATTTCCTATTTTATAATAAACCTACACTGAAATATCTTTCAGCTCTGTCCGCCATCACAGTGGCTATAACTTTATCTTTCCCATATTTTTCTGCCATCTTCATAGCCGCCCATACATTTGCACCGGATGACGTACCTACAAGAAGTCCCTGCTCTTTGGCAAGTCGTCTCGCCATCTCAATGGCATCCTTATCCGCCACTTCCACCACATCTGTTACCAGTGATGTATCCAGGACATCCGGTATAAATCCATCGCCTATTCCCTGTATCTGATGGATTCCCGGGCCATCTCCATGTAGCGCTGACACTCCCTTAGGCTCAACGGCAACTATCTTCGTATCTGGATTTTTCTCCAACAGATATTTAGCTATACCTTGGAGAGTACCTCCACTTCCAACACCAGACACATATATGTCTATCTTCTGACCAAGCTGTTCACACATCTCAACTGCTGTTGTGCGATAATGCGCATCTGGATTTGCCTGATTGACAAACTGCTGCGGCATGAAATACTTCTCTGGATCAGATTCTGCTATCTCATTTGCCTTATCAACAGCACCACCGATGCTTAGAACCGGATCCGTAAGTACCAGCTCAGCACCAAATGCCCTGATAACCTTCTTTCGCTCCTCACTCATATTCTCTGGCATCACAATTATCACTTTATAACCTTTCTGAACACCACAGAGTGCAAGCCCTATTCCGGTATTACCGCTCGTAGGCTCTATAATAGCCATTCCCGGCTTGAGTTTTCCCTCACTCTCTGCAACCTCCAGCATGTTTTTTGCGATCCTGTCTTTAATACTTCCACCAGGATTAAGAAATTCTGCCTTGGCAAATATATTGTATCCTGTCGACTTTTTCAGACACATAAGCGGAGTATTCCCTATCAGATCAAGCACATCATTGTAATACATATTAATCCCTTCTTCTCTTTACTTTATATTATAATATTTTACATATTTTTCCACCAAAGTCACTATAAAATATATAGAACTGCCTTTATATTAATGTGGTTTATTCTCCTTTTTCATAGTTTTTTCATAGTTTGCCATTTCCCTTCCCACTAATATAAATAAAGCCTTGAAACACTGAGTTTTCAAGGCTTTTTAGCAGGGGATGAGAGAATCGAACTCCCACCAAAGGTTTTGGAGACCCCTATCA
>JAEDGW010000020.1 GCA_016297325.1 Coprococcus sp.
TTCCAGTTAAGTGCTGTGTCGTTCATGCGAAGCCAGTACCATGTCTTTGCCGGGAGTCTGTTGATCTTCATCTCATTATTGTTCTCCATGTCACGCACCTCCTTAACCTATGCTGCCCTTCATCTCAAGACGGATGAGGTTGTTCATCTCAAGAGCATACTCAAGCGGCAGCTCCTTCGATACATTGTCTGCAAATCCACTGACGATACATGCTCTCGCGTCTTCTTCGCTCATTCCTCTGGACATCAGGTAGAACACAGCCTCGTCACTGATGCTTCCTATCTGTGCCTCATGTCCCACATTTACCTTCTTGGTTCTGATATCCATGGCCGGTATGGTGTCCGAACGTGATATCGAATCAAGCATAAGTGACTGACAGGAAACTGCTGCCTTGGAGTTCTCAGCCTCCTTTGTCACTACAACTGATGAACGGAATGTGCTTATACCCCCGTCCTTGGAGATAGACTTGGTGTTGATATATGAACTTGTGTCAGGTGCCGCATGAACTACCTTCGCTCCTGTGTCAAGGTTCTGTCCCTTACCGGCAAATGTAACTCCGGTGAACTCCATCCTGGCGCCCCTGCCCTTGAGCACGCTCATCGGATAAAGGTATGACACATGTGATCCAAATGAACCCGATACCCACTCGATGGTTCCACCCTCTTCAACTCGGGCTCTCTTGGTGTTCAGGTTATACATGTTCTTGGACCAGTTCTCTATGGTTGAATATCTGAGCTTTGCGTTCTTGCCGACAAAGAGTTCAACACAGCCTGCGTGAAGGTTTGCCACATTGTACTTAGGTGCTGAACAGCCCTCTATAAAGTGAAGGTCTGCCCCCTCATCAACGATGATAAGTGTGTGTTCAAACTGACCTGCGCCCGCTGCGTTAAGTCTGAAGTATGACTGAAGTGGGATCTCTACCTTTACTCCAGGTGGTACATACACAAATGATCCGCCTGACCACACAGCTCCGTGAAGTGCTGCAAATTTGTGATCGTGAGGGGTGACAAGCTTCATGAAGTGCTTCTGCACCATGTCTGCATACTCACCGGTGAGTGCGCTCTCCATGTCAGTGTACACAACTCCCATATCAGCAACCTCCTGACGGACATTGTGGTATACGAGTTCTGAATCATACTGCGCACCAACTCCTGCGAGGGACTTTCTCTCAGCCTGAGGGATTCCAAGTCTCTCAAATGTATCCTTGATATCCTCAGGAACTTCATCCCAGCTTCCCTTCATCTTGGTATTTGGTCTTACGTAAGTTACTATGTTGTCAATATCCAGACCCTCGATGGATGGTCCCCAGTCAGGCACCTGCATATTGTTGTATATCTGTAAAGACTCAAGTCTGAAATTCTGCATCCATGCCGGATCATGCTTTTCCTTTGAAAGCTGCTCAACTATCTCAGGTGTGAGACCAGCCTTAAGCTTGTAGGCATCCTTGTCGTCATACTTGAAGTCATATATATTTCTGTCTATGTCCTCTACATATGTCTTTTCCTTCATCTTCTATATCCTTTCATTGTTGAAGCGTTCTGCGTTGGTATTGGATTCACAGCATCGAACGACTTTAGATTACTGCAGCCGTCTACTTAGCCTCGTACTCTGCAAATCCTGACTCGTTGATCTTGTCCACAAGCGATGCGTCACCAGTCTCAATGATCTTGCCCTCTACCATGACATGTGTGTAGTCAACAGTGAGTGACTCAAGGATCTTCGTGCTGTGTGTGATGATCAGCAGGCTTCCCTTGCAGTTCTTCTGATATTCCTCGATACCGGCTGACACTGTACGTACCGCATCTACGTCAAGTCCTGAATCTGTCTCATCGAGGATTGCCAGTGATGGCTTCAGCATAAGAAGCTGAAGTATCTCTGCCTTCTTCTTCTCACCACCTGAGAATCCCACATTCAGATCTCTCTCTGCATATGATGGATCCATCTGAAGAATCTCCATAGTTCTCTCAAGCTCCTTCTTGAAATCCCAGAGACGGATTCTCTTGCCGGTCTTCTGCTCCAGTGCATTTCTTATAAATGAGCTGAGTGTCACACCAGGCACCTCAAGAGGGTTCTGGAATGAGAGGAATATTCCTGCCTTTGCACGCTCATTGACAGCCTCCTCAGTGATGTTCCTGCCATCAAACCATATCTCGCCCTCTCTGACTGTATATCTTGGATTGCCCATAAGTGCATATCCCAGAGTTGATTTTCCTGTTCCGTTAGGTCCCATAAGTACGTGTGTCTCACCCTTGCCGATCTCCAGGTTTACACCGTGAAGGATCTGTTTATCCTCAACATCCACATATAAATTCTTAACTTCCAATAACTTCTTGTCTGACATCTGTCTGCCTCCTTGTATTATTAACTGGGTATGTCTATTTTTATTCTTTGGCATCTATTGCTCATTCAACCCCTTTTGCCACATCTGCAAGGGTCTTACTGTTGAAATAGTCCTGAATCAGTTCTGCCAGTCCCTGCCATATCGGCAAAGTGTAACACTGCTTGGATCTGTCACAGGTCATCGTGCTGTTCTTCATACACGCCACCGGTGCAAGACCACCTTCTGTGAGCTCAAGTATCTCCCACAACGTATATTCCTCAGGAGCTTTTTTGAGCCTGTATCCTCCACCATGGCCGCTGGCCGCCTCTATCAGGTTGGCCTTGGACAGCATGCGCATTATGCTCTCCAGATACTTCTGTGATAGCTCTTCCTTCTGTACTATCTCTTTTAACGGGATAAACCTGCCATCATGGTTTATGGCCAGATACGCCATAACTCTTAAGGCATATTCTCCCTTTGAAGAAATCACCATATTGTATATCCTCCTTACATATGAGTGTGACCACGATCCGGCCGCAAATATCAGGCGGCTCCAATAGTCACTCTCATCCGCCATTTTCAGGCGCAATAAGCCAATATCTGACTCGTAGAAATAGGATATTCCCATTTACCTACTATGTCAATAGGTTAATACACAAAAAATAATAGAAGGTGTATTAACCTTCCATTATTTTATCAGTTTGCCATCTGACTAAGCCCTGTTGCCGTCATAATATGTCACTATCATACCGCCTTTTCCCATATAATAGCTGCACAGACCGCTTGCCGGAACAACGCTCACATCCGTGTCGAGCCATTCGGCTTTGATGAGATGTCCCAGCTTCTCAGCCCCTTCCTCATTCATGCAATGGCTTATGACCAGCTCTCCCCCGTCAAATCCCACTTCCCGGAGAGTGTCTATCAACTTACCATATATCTTCTTCAGCCCTCTGAATTTGTGTCTGAGCTCGATCCTGCCTCCCGGCGATGCCACACCTATTGCAGATATGCTGAATCTGTGTGCGGCATATCCCACAAGTTTATTCAGTCTGCCCGCCTTTATCAGGTTGTCCAGACTTCCAAGGGCAAACATTACCTGTGTCTTTCTCGCCACATCTTCCGCAGTCTTCACTACCATATCAAATGAATCGCCATCGCTGATCCCATCATATATGCTCTGCGCCAAATGTTCCGGCAAGGCTCCCGCACCACATGTATTTATCACGCAGATATTTCTGCCAGGATTCTTCTCCAGTGCCATATGTCTTGCCGCTATGGCACTGTTATAGCTTCCCGACAAAGCCGCCGACAATGTAAATGCAATGACATTTTCTGCATCCCCCCACGCCTCAAGCCACGCATGCGGCGAAGGGCAGCTCGTCCTGCCTCCTGACCGGCAATTCTCTATGTGATCAAGCATATCCTCTATATTAATATCTAATCCGTCAATATAATCTGCATCATCCACCGATATTGTAAATGGAACCACAGAATAATCTATATCCATTTTTTCCGGCACAAGCAGGCTGCACCCGGAATCCGAAACCAGCTTCCATCCATCTGATAATTTACCGTCTTTCTTGTTCATCCCAGCAATACCTCCAAATCCTCGCAAGTTCACCTGAAAGTATTATGAGAAATATTACCTATATATATACATAAAAATAAAAAGGTATGCTCAATGTGTTTCTAAACGCACCCTTAAGCATACCTTTTATATATCAGTTCTTCACCTTAACAACATCCTTCTTCCTGTACTTCTTGACCTCGTACAGTTTCTCATCCGCCATGGTCATGGCATTCTGAAGGCCCTTCTTGTCGTATTCTTCTATCTGGCAGCTGCCGAGCGATACGCTGACCTTGTAAGGCTTGTCGCAGTGTTCATTGAACTCCTCAAATGTGCTGTACACATTCTCCGCAAATGCGTCTGCCGCACTCTCATCCTCAAGATCAAGCACAAGACAGCAATACTCGTCTCCACCTATTCGTCCGACGATTCCCTTATCGCCCACAGACTCTATCAGAATGTCGCCGATGGTCTTCAGGGAGAAGTCACCCTCGTCGTGTCCGTATCTGTCATTGATGATCTTAAGACTGTTCATATCTGCGTAGAATACCGTGACTGTTCTGCCCTGCTCCTCGCATTCCTTAAGCATCTGTATGGACTTGTCGAAGAATCCTCTTCTGTTCATGATTCCTGTAAGCGGATCCTGCTTTGACAGGTTGTCAAGCATGAGGTTGTTCTTCTGAAGGATCGCCATACTCTCCTCAAGGCGCTTCATGATCTCCTCATTTGTCTTAAGGAGATTTATCATCTTTACGGCCGCCGATACCTGATTTCCAAGGAACTCACCGTTCACAAGTACGCCCTCTGTGAGATCGCACAGAAGAACACCGTAGAGTATCTCATTTGAATACAGAGGAAGCAATACATATATTCCTGCTCCGTCCACACCCAGATTCTCAAAATCATAGAGATTCGATGAGGATACCTTCTGATTTACAGTGATAACACTGCTCACCTTTTCTTTCAGATCTTTTGTCTTGAGATAGAGCTGATCCGGCAGTTCAAACGGCTCGCCTATCAGATGTATGATTGGCTCTTTGTACAGGAATATAAATGCATTCTCTATATCAAGCCAATCCATAGTTCCCAGTATCTCGCCATAACTTCTGTCGTTTCCACGGTCAAAACTAAGTACCTTCTGAATGAACGTTTTCATCTTGAACTGGGTCTTATTTCTTTCCTCCCACTGTTCTGAGAGCATGTGGTTCATCGAAAGATAACCCTCGATAACATTCTTATTTCGATTTCTTGAGCCACCCTTTTTGCAGAATGAATCTCTTCTTATAAATTCAGTTGGGAGTATCTTACTCTCAACCTTATCACCATTCATAAGCTTTACGATGAGATTTACAGCCTCCGAACCGAGCTTGCCGGCATCGGCGCGCACCGTCGAAAGTGTCGGATATATCTGTGTTGCCCACTCAATGTCATCATATCCCATAACAGATATATCCCTTCCTGGCAGGATATCTCTCGCCTTAAGCTCCTCATAAAAACCTGAAGCGCATGAATCATTTACACAGAACACGCCTTGCATATCAGGATTTCTGTCAAGCAGATCTCTGAACACATCCTTAGTCTCTGCTGTGAGATTGCCCTCCACATAAAGTTCAGGATCAAACTCTATGCCGTGCTCCTGAAGTACCTCAAGATATGTTCTCTTTCTCTCAGTAGCATCATAATTGGAATCAGGTCCGCCGATCATTCCGATCCTCGTATAGCCGAGGTCCTCTATCATATAGTTGAGTCCCTCTTTTATACCTGCGCCATTGTCGTATCTGACACATATCTGGTTTGGTTCATCAGCGGCAACTATCACACAAGGCATGTGCAGATATTTCTCCATAAATTCCCGGATATGTTCCTTGGTCGCAAAGCAGCCAATACAGCTGGAGGCCACGATAACGCCATCCAGATTCTCCTTTGTTGCATAGGAAAACAATGTCTGATACTGATATTCATAATATATATCGGAGGTCTCTGAGTATTCTCTGTCAAGGAACTTACCAGGAATGACAACTACGTTGACATCATGTATCTTTGCCCGCTCTATAACCCCATGACAGAGCAGCCTTGTAAAATCGTCCGTGATTCCGCCTACCAGAACTCCTATCGTCTTTCTCTTCATAACTACTACACCCCTTAACCTTCTCGCTCAAAGGCAGGATCTTACTTGCTGACTGTAGATGCTACAATCTCCATATCTCCTTCAAATACAGGATTGTTGTATCCACATGGAAGGATAAAGTGATCACCCTTCTTTATAGCTTTTCCATCTACCGTTCCGCTTCCCTCAACAACAGACATGATAAGGAATGGCATGTCCAGAGCAAGCTCAGCCTTTCCCTTAACATCAAACTTGTATACCGTGTAATACTTGCAGCTTATAAGCTTGCAGAGCTCATTTGCCTTTCCTGCACTGACATTGATAACACTGTCCTCCACAGGCTTTGCCGGAACTGTTATCACATCTATGCTCTGCTTTATATGTAAGTCTCTTGGCTTACCGTTGCTAAGTCTGTCATAATCATACACTCTGTATGTGATATCACTGTTCTGCTGTGTCTCAAGAAGTGTGATTCCGCCCTTGATCGCATGCACAGTTCCAGGATCTATCTGAATGAAATCCCCCTTCTTAACAGGGATCTCTCTGATAAATTCTGTCCATTTCTTTCCCTCAATCATATCACATAATTCTTCTTTTGTCTTGGCATTATGACCGATTACGAGTGTAGAATCCTCCTTGCAGTCAAGGATGTACCAGCACTCCATCTTTCCAAATGAACCATTCTCATGCTCTGCTGCATAAGCGTCATCCGGGTGTACCTGAATACTGAGGTCATCTTTGGCATCAATTATCTTGATGAGCAGTGGGAATCTCACGCCATCGATACCGCCAAACAACTCTCTGTGGCTGTCCCACAGATCTGCCAGGGTCTTGCCTGCAAACTCGCCATTTTTTACTGTACAGTTTCCATTTTCGTGAGCGGCAACTCCCCAGCACTCTCCTATATCATCGCCTTCAACATCATATCCATACTCTTCCCTGAGTTTTGTTCCACCCCAGATATTGTGTGTAAACACCGGGTTCAAAAAAAGTATCTCCTTGCTCATTATCATTTTCCTCCTGTTATCCATTGTATTTTAACCAATATGGAATTTCCACTACTTTTGCATATTCCCAATATTCCCCATATATAAACAAGTTCAGCCTGGCGGACTGATGTTTATCACGATCGGGCTGCCAGGCTGTCACTATGTAAAATTTTTGGCAAAACCTGCCAATATCATATGTTTAGAGGGGCCCCCAACGGTGGCGGGCACCACCTTTGGGGAATGAGAAAAAATTAATACAATTGCCGCATATGAGTAGGGGCTCATAGCGATCTATAACTAACTATCTTCTACCGATCTCGGCATCAGAAGTTGTTACCACACTGTGTGACTTGATGTAATCTACGATCTCATCAAGCTTTGTAAATGCAAGGCCAACATAGCTGTCAGCTGCACCATAGTAAATAGCGATCTTTCCAGACTCGCTGTCGTGAATAGTAGCACATGGGAAACATACATTAGGAACAAATCCGCGCTCCTCGTACCACTCTTCTGGTGTGAGAAGGAAATTCTCACAACGATACTTAACGATTGATGGGTTATCAATGTCAAGGATTGCTCCACCGATCGAGTATACATAACCGTTACATGTTCCTGATACTCCATGGTAGAATAACAGCCATCCTTCAGAAGTCTCGATAGGGGCTGCACCGCCACCGATCTTGAGTGACTCCCACCACTCACTGCTCTTACCCATGACATGTCTGTGCTTACCCCAGTAAACCATGTCAGGGCTCTCGCTTACGAATATATCACCAAATGGTGTATGTCCACTGTCACTTGGACGTGACAGCATTACGAAATTGCCGTTGATCTTTCTTGGGAAGAGAACTGCATTTCTGTTGAATGGAAGGAATGGGTTCTCGATCCTTACAAATGTCTTGAGATCCTTTGACTTTGCGATACCGATCGCTGCGCCGTAGAAATCCTGGCACCAGATCGCATAGTATGTATCCTCTACCTTTACAAGTCTTGGATCGTATGCGTATACAGGCATGAATTCTTCGCCATTCTCATCAACGAACTTGATCTTCTCCTCGCTGAAATTCCAGTGGATAGCATCCTCGCTCTCTCCGAGATAGATGTAAGGAATTCCATTTACCTGCTCGCCTCTGAATACTCCAACAAACTTTCCCTCAAATGGAACTACTGCGCTGTTGAATATTCTTGCAACACCCTTTACAGGGTTTCTTCCTATTATAGGATTCTCTGTATATCTCCATATTGGAGCGTCATGATTGTCATTTGCCGGTCTGTCCTGCCATGGCACATTTGGCACTGGCTCGCTGAACATCTTTACTTCTGACATAAGCACCTCTTTCTTCCGGCCCTCCCGCCGGATATTTATATTTTCACGTTATCTATCTTTCGCCTGGGCAAAATGACATCTTACTCCGATGCCATTTAGTCAGGCTATCAGTTCATTTCTATTTGTCTGCGTTCTTGAGGAACTCAAGGTTCTTCTTGATAAGATCGCATCTCTGTGCTACACACTCAACGCTTCTACCTGGATCAGCAGGTGTGTTGAATACATAGTCGATAAGTCTGTCGACTGTTGTTGTTGCAACGTGCATTCTTGTATCGCTTGATGCGTAGTAGATGAACACTTCATTGTTCTCGTTCACGATGGCACCATTTGTGAATACAACGTTTGATACGTCGCCGACTCTCTCCTCTCCACGAGGTCCGATGAGCATTCCTGATGGCTCAGCGATAACCTTTGAAGGATCATTAAGATCAGTTGCAAATGCATAAAGCACGTATCTGAGACCAGCAGCTGTATTTCTTACACCGTGTGCAATGTGGATCCAGCCCTTCTCTGTCTTGATAGGAGGTGCGCCTGCACCGTTCTTTGCCTCTGTTATAGTGTGATACTTACGAAGACTTGTCATCTTCTCCTCATCTATAACTGCATGCTCTATATCGTCGCAGAGGCCGAATCCTATTCCGCCGCCGCTTCCTGTCTCGATGAAATCATCCATTGGACGTGTGTAGAATGCGTACTTGCCATCTACAAACTCAGGATGAAGCACTACGTTTCTCTGCTGTGGGGAACGAATAGTCTTGAGGTTGTCAAGGCGCTCCCAGTGCTTTAAGTCCTTTGTTCTCACGATACCAGCTGCTGCAACTGCTGCTGAGAGATCATTTACAGTTGTATCCTTGCTCTCTGAACAGAATACACCGTAGATCCATCCATCCTCGTGCTGTGTCAGTCGCATATCGTATACATTTGTCTCCTCAGGACACACATCGTCCAGAAGGATTGGGTAATCCCAGAAACGGAATCCATCGACACCGTTATCACTCTCAGCTACGCCGAAGAATGACTTTCTGTCATTTCCCTCAATTCTTGCGACAAGATAATACTTGCCGTTCAGGTAGATAGCACCTGAATTCATAACTGCGTTTACTCCGAGACGCTCAATGAAGTATGGGTTTGTCTCAGGGTTTAAGTCATATCTCCATGTGAGAGGTATCATCTCTCTTGTGAGTACAGGGTACTCGTATCTGTCATAGATTCCGTTATAGAAATCTGTCTTCTTATTCTTTCTCTCAAGAAGCTTGTTCAGCTTATCGAGCTCTACATAATATTTCTCATTCATCATTTCCGGCATTCTCCTTATTTTTTAAAAGCATTTGAATGCTATCTACTTGTCGTCGGCAATTCTCTTCATGACCTCCAGGCACATCCTGCCATTGTGATATGGACACTTCCAAGGCTCCACGATAGGTCGTCCGACTCTTGGTGTTCCGTCTGCATGAAGATCCCAGAACCACTCTGATCCCGGTCTCTTATCTATGAAGTATTCCTTTATGTACTCCCATACCTTCTCGGCAGCTTTGTAATACTTACACTCGCCGCTCTTCTGGTATGCATTTATAAATCCTACTATTGATTCTGCCTGAACCCACCATACTCTTACCGTGTATGGCACGCCCTTTTCACATTCTGTCAGAACCGAATGTCCGTCGAAAGCAAGCTCATATATCTGCTCTGCAAGAATATCTGTTATCTTTGTTATCTTCTCTGTGTACTCTGCATCTCCAAGTACCTCGGTTGCTCTGTCAAGCAGCCATGATGTCTCAATGTCATGTCCGTAGGAGTACAGATCTATCAGAGTGTTATAATCCTTGTCGAAAAATACTTCCTGTCTCTTGAGCTCCGGATTGTATACCTTATCGGCAAATACATCCAGCAGCCATTCCAGGCGTTCCTTAACCTCTGCATCCTTTGATACCTTGTACAGCTCTGTATAAGCTTCAAGTGCATGGAGCAGTGTGTTCATAGTTCTCTCTGCAAGAACTCCGTTCTCAGAAAGCTTTTCATTTGACTCAGGCTTGAAATCTCTTGTGAATGCCTCGAGATATCCTCCCTCGTCAGTGCACTTCTCTTCTATTGTATGGAAGAGCTTCAGGGCCAGGTCCAAAGCCTCCGGATCACCGGAAGCTTCGTAGTAGGCGGATAAGGCATATATACTAAATGCCTGGTTGTAAGTGTGTTTTGTCGTGTCCCTCACTGAACCATCGTAATTCATGGACCAGTATATTCCGCCATATTCCCTGTCTATACAATATTTTTTCAGAAATTCATATCCATGAGCAGCCTCGTCAAGAAGCTTTGGGTCCTTCAGCGTGTTGTATGCACTTGCAAAGAACCAGGTAATTCTGCTGTTGAGGATACAACCTTTCTCCGCCTTCTTATCAAGGTTCAGGTCGTAATCCATATATCCATAAAATCCGCCATACTCATCATCCCTCAGGGCTTCCCAGAATGGGATGATAGCATCTGTTAATTCTTTTTGAATCTCATTTCTCATATTCATGAACTCTTTTCTTCTAATAAATTATTAACCCTTTACAGCACCCTGTGTAATACCACTGTAGATCTGCTTCTGGCAGCAAATGAATACTACAAGCGCTGGTATGATCGAGATGATAACACCTGCACAGATCAGGTTGTACTGGCTTCCCATAGGTCCTACGAACTTGTAAAGTGAGATAGCCATTGTCTTGATCTCAGGACTTATGAGGTAAAGGTTTGCAGCGTAGTACTCGTTGTAGATTACAACGCCCTTCAGTATACAAGCTGTAACGATAGCCGGCTTGAGAAGTGGAAGTATGATCTTCCAGTAGATAGTCCAGTATGATGCACCATCCACGATAGCTGACTCATCAAGTGATACTGAGATGTTCTCCATAAACTGTATGAAGATGTAGATCGAGATAACATCTGTACCACAGCTCATGATTATGTAACCGTATAAGTGATCGATGAAATTCAGATCACCCATGATGTTGTAGACTGTAACCTGCATAGCAACGGCTGGAAGCAGTGATGCTACGAGGAATAGTGTTCTGATAAAGCCATTTCCCGGGAACTTGAATCTGTTAAGTACATATGCAAGCTGTGTTCCTATTACTACTGATACAAGGAGTACGCAGATCATGACTATAACTGAGTTGATGAACGCACGGCCCATGTTTGCAGTTGTAAATGCCTTTACAAAGTTGCTGAAGTTCAGGAAACTCTTAGGGAGTGTCATTACTGAGGTAGCCTTGTACTCGTCTGCTGTCTTGAAGGCTGTTGTAACACATGATATAAGAGGTACAACTGCGCACAGTGAGAAGAATACAAGTACAAAATACTTGAGGAATCCTCTTACATAATATCCAAGGGATCTTTTTTCTTTTATCGGTGCTATGCTTGGCACATCTGTCTTTCCTCTTGCCATGTTACTTACCTCCCTTCGCTGAAGCGGTCATCTGCTTCATATATTTTCTGGTATCTTTCTCCTGCTTCTTGCGGAGCTTCTTTGCCTTGTAACTCTCATCATCTGCACTTGAATCCTTGAAGATGTACTCAAAGAACAGCTTCTGGAGTCCTGCACATATAAGTATGATAAGGAGAAGTACAACCGCCATTGCTGATGCAAGGCCTACCTTCTGGCTTGTATGTGCTATCTTGTTCATGATGATGAAGTAAGTACCTGTTCCGTTTGCACCTGTTGTGATAACGAAAGGCTGCTCGAAAGCACTGAGTGATCCTGTTATTGCTAAAATTACATTTAATGTTACGATTGTCTTGATACTTGGCAGTATGATATATCTAAACTGCTGGAATTTATTTGCACCATCAAGCTCTGCTGCCTCATAAAGTTCTGCATCTACCGACATGATAGCTCCAATGAAGAGAACCATCATCTGTCCGAGGTATCTCCAGACTGATGTTGAAACCAGTGTCCAGTTGTTGATACTCTGGTCTTTGAGCCAGTATGGAAGGTTGTCTAAGTTGAATCCACACAACTGAAGGATCGAGTCAAACACGAATCCTCTTGTGAAGAAGAATTTGAAAATGAAACCTACAGCGATACCGCTGATAAGGTAAGGGAAGAAAATCAAGCCCTTGAAAAGGTTTCCGCCTTTTACTCTGAAACTCAGAAGAGTTGCCAGGAAAAGTGCAAGCACTAACTGTACAAGTGCTCCTACGATGTAATACAAACTGAGCTTTAATGCACCGAAACAGTCACTTCTTGTGAACACGTCGATATAATTCTTTAATCCTACGAATTCTCTCTTTTCTACAGGCGTCGTATATTTCATCTTGTAGAAACTAAACTTAACCATCTCTCCGAATGGTATATATGTAAATACTAATAGCAAAAGCAATGGGATAATTGCGAAGGCTGCGCATATTATTACCTGCTGTCCCTTCCTGCTTGACGCCCATTTACCAAAGCCGGATTGTTTTTTATTAGCCATACTCATTCCACCGCCTTTTTCATAATAAGCCGGAGCAGGTCGCTACCCGCCCCAGCCTGTAAATAGTTCTTACTTTATTATAGAAGTTACATTACTCCTGATTAGCCTCGATACCTAATGACTCCTGAGCGTCTGACCACTTCTGGTTCCACTCAGCCATGATATCGTCGAATGACATGTCGCCATTTGCTGCATGCTCGATGATAGCCTGGATCTTGTCGTTACCACCATTGCTTACGTTAAGCTCTGACTCTGAGTTGAGCTGATTGAGGTAGTCCTCCTCGCCCTCAAGAGCTGCCTCGTCTGCTACGAAGTCAACACCGTCGAATGCGATCTTTGACTCTGAACCAGGAACAAGTGCAAGTGAATCCTCGTTGTAAGCATATCCTGACTTCTCTGTCATCCACTTAACGAATACAAGAGCTGCCTGCTTCTCATCATCTGAAGCGTTTACGTTGATACCGTAGCAGTAATCTGCACCTGATGAAGCGTACTGCTTACCATTTACTGAGATAGGGAAAGGAATGTATCCTATATCGTCTGCGTTAGGTCCGCCTGCTTCCATCTGTGGGTATGCCCATGAACCAAGTACCATACATCCGATCTCGCCGTTGTTGATCATTCCCTTACATGACTCCCAATCTGTTGTTGCGTAGTCATCCTCTGTAAGTCCCTGTGATACTGCATCATAGAGGATCTTGTATACTGCATAAGCATGTGTATCATCACCGTAGTTCTTGAATGGGTCCTTTGTATGAGCTAACTTCTGATTCTTGTATGTAGCATCTCCTGTTGCTGTGATTGAGATATAATCATCCCAAGCTCCCATTGTCCAGCCTGCTGCATAGTTTGTGTAAAGTGGGATACAATCTGGGTTCTTCTCCTTGATTGCCTTGAGTGCTGCGATGAACTCCTCTGGTGTCTTAGGTACATCTGTAACACCTGCATCAGCAAATACCTTCTTGTTGTATACGATACCCTGTGTTGTAGCTGTAAGAGGTACTCCGTATACCTGACCATGATACAGCCATCTGTTTGAGTAATTTACGAGCTGGCTCATTGTATCGTAATCGCCGAATGACATGAAGTATGTTGAAAGGTCTGCCATGTCTACTGCTGGAATACACATTACTGTCTCGTAGTTTCCTGACTGAAGATGTGTAAGAGCATCGTCTGCGTAGTTTGTATCTGTGATAACATCAACCTTGATGTTTGGGTACTCCTTGTTGAAGTCCTCAAGATACTGCTTCCAGTTCTTTCCGTTGTACTCATCTGAGTCAAGGTCTGTTCTGTTGTTATAGAACTTGATCTCTGCTGAAAGATCTGTGAAGTCTGTTCCTAACTGGATGTCTGCATAAGACTTGATTCCATCTGCTGCAGCTGCTGTTGTGTCATCTGCTGAATCACTTCCAGTTGCCTCTGTGGCAGCCTTTGTTGCCTCTGTTGTTGCCTCTGTCTTATCGTCTCCTGATCCACAACCTGCAAGTGATGCAGCCATGAGACCAGCCATTGCGATACATGCGATACGCTTTGTTTTCATAGTTTTGTCCTCCTTAAAACCTTCTGTGTTTTTAACTATATATTAAGTATACATTAATTTAATTTTTAGTCATCACTCATTCTTGTTATTAGTCACATTTTCTTGTTTTTTTCGTTAATTTAGCTACCAAATTTATTTTTTTACGCTTTCTGTTAGTCATTTTCACCATGCACCAGCGGTCATAACCTGTTTTTCACCGTTTTTTTAGCTAATTAATTTATTTATTCGCTTTTATCCCGCTTGTAAATGGTATATCTGTATTGTATTATTAATGTAAATTCCAGATTAATTAAGCGTATATTTACTTTTTTAATTGCGGATATGTTTATTCTTACATCATTATATGTATATCAAGATAGAAATGGAGGTAGTTTATCATGACATCACAGGAACTTTATTCTTATAAGATAATATCCGGGCACAACGCCGAAACAGAACTCGGCGATATCCTGTCACACAAAAACTACTATATATATGATGAATCCATGAAACACGACGGGCTGATCCATCTGCTCTACAGCGGTGAAGCAGCTTCATCTTATTCATGCTCATACAAAGTCTCATTTATTCCATGCTATCACCTCTTATATATATATGAAGGAACTCTGGAGATTTCATGTGAAGACAAGCACATAGTCTGCCCTGCATCATCAGTCATATTTGTGAGACTTGGTGAATCCGTGCTGTACGAGACAGCAAACGGAAAGTGCCGTTTCTATGAAGCTGTCTTAACCGGCGGAGCGCTGTCGAACTATGCGGCTTTCCTGCCACATGTGATCCCATACAAAAAGGAACTTTCAGGAGCATCCGTGCTCTGGAACAACATAGCCCTCGTCGAGAAATGTCAGAGCACTGAATCTGTCATCGATCTGTTCAAGATGTCCAAATGGTTCAACGATATACTGACCGAGTTATGTGTGTACGTGTCAAGTTCATCAAAGAAGAAAGACAGCACACCTTCATACCTCATGGCCATCAAGGAGAAAATGGACACCGATTTCAGCAGTCAGTTCTCACTGGACGATCTCGAGGACGAATACCGCATCAGCAGATACAGAATATGCCGTGAATTCTCACAGCATTTCGGTTCATCTCCTATGCATTATCTCAATCATCAGCGTATACTTGCGGCCAAAAGACTGCTTCTCACAACTGATATGTCTGTACATGAAGTGGGCTCTCAGGTCGGCATAGAGAACACCAACCATTTCATCAACCTGTTCAAAAAAGAAACCGGCGCCACTCCGCTTTCTTTCAAGCAGGCAGCGCCGGTGTCTATCTCCGAGCTACACTATCTTTAATTACCAGACGTCCATCGACGATGAATATTCCATCTGTGTATTTCTCATTGGATATCTTCTTTATAACCTTGTGCAGAGTTCTCTCTGCCATCTCCTGTATATTGATCTCATAGGTTGTAACACCTATATCACATGTTCCAGGATACATATAATTATCAAATCCCACAACAGATACATCTTCAGGAACTCTGTATCCCGCTGCGTTGAGCACCTTTATAAGAGTTGCAGCAGCAAGATCGCAGTTACATACAAATGCTGTAGGCATATCCTTTGGAAGTTTGAAACAGTTCTCCTCGTCAAACTGTCCTGTCTTCATATCTCGGTCAGGTATGATCCAATCCTCCCTGAAAGGAATACCATGCTCTATCAATGATTTTGTATATCCCAGATATCTGTCTGTGATACTGTTCGTCGAACCGATCGTTCCCACATATGCGATATCCCTGTGGCCCATGTCATACAGATAATTGGTAAGCATATAGCTTCCATAAAAACTGTTCGCTATAACAGTATCTATAGACCTTGAGTTATCATAATAATCTACATATTCGATAGGCACCTTGGCCGACTTTTCCAGTTTCTCCAGATACTCCTTGCTCATAGAACCGACAACAACTATTCCGTCTACCTTGTCGTCCTCAAGAAGCATCGGCATGTTTGCGTTGAGTACGTTCTCTCTGGTAACAAACTCCAGCATGGTAAAGCATCCTCTCGCAACAGCCTTCTTGTTGAGCACCTGATATAACTGCCAATAAAATGACGGATATTTTCCAAGGTATATCTCCTGAATGAGAACACCTATGTTATACTTCTTCTTCGCCGTCTTCTTTCTGATCTCCGATGGAGACTGATACCCCATCTCATCTGCCAATTGCTTTATCTGAGCCCTGAGTTCCTCGCTGACACCCTTCTGATCTGAAAGTGCCTTGGACACAGTGACTGTACTAACACCAACAATGGCAGCAATGTCTCCTAATTTTACTGATTTTGCCATAAACTAGTCCTTCTAACGTATTTTTACTTGTTACAAATTACTTAATTTTTATTTTATTTTTAAGTTAAAGTATTGTCAAGTACAAAGTGATACAGCCTGCTCATATAATCTCCACGCATGTTTTCCATGAACATTCCGGCATTCATCAGGAGATCTCCCCCATATATTTCATTTGTATCTTCCAGTCTGTAATCAACATCCGCAAGCAGACCGGAAAGCTTCACCTTCCTGCTGTGCACATTCGGTCTCCCTTTAACCTGAACGTATGTGACAAGCGCCTCGCTCTTATCCTTTGCAACGACCATGTAGCAGTCATACTCTCCATTCTCCCTGTATGACGCTATCCTGTAATAATCACCCTCCCTTACAAGATCATTATATTTATGATACAGAACTACCTGCTCTGGGATCATCGCTCTCTCCTCATCACTTATCTTTGTGATGTCAAGCTCATATCCAAATGTTCCGGCAAGTGCAACATGTGCCCTTGTCATAAACGGCGTCGTTCTGCCCACGGTGTGGTTCGGACAGTCTGATACATGCGCTCCGATCGTGGAGAGTGGATATATCAGCTCCGTTCCTTCCTGGATGGACAGCCTTTCTATCGCATCAGTGTCATCTGAGCACCATATCTGAGGGCTGTAATAGAGCATGCCCGGATCAAATCTGGCACCGCCACCCGAACAATTCTCAAGCAGCAGATCAGGGAAATCCTTTGTAAGTCTCTCCTGCAGTTCATATACACCGAGAACATATCTGTGCATCAATTCGCCCTGCCTGTCACCCGCAAAGCATGTACTTCCTATATCTGTGAGCTGTCTGTTCATATCCCATTTCACATATGCAATATTCGCAGACGAGATTATATTGTATACACACTCATATACATAATCCCTTATCTCTTTTCTGGACAGATCCAGAACATACTGATTTCTTGACAAGGTGGCAGTTCTCTCCGGAACCGCAAGCGCCCAGTCAGGATGCTTTCTGTAAAGCTCCGAATCCGGAGATATCATCTCAGGCTCCATCCAGATTCCAAATTTCAGGCCAAGCTTATTTACCTCATCAACGAGATATTTCAGGCCGCCCTTTATCTTATTCTCATTTACAAACCAGTCTCCAAGACTTGTCGCATCATCATTTCTATGTCCAAACCAGCCATCATCCATGACAAGCATCTCTATGCCATGCTCCGCAGCACTCTTTGCTATAGCCAGAAGTTTATCCGTATCAAAGTCAAAATACGTCGCCTCCCAGTTATTGATAAGAACCGGACGCTTCGTGTGAAGATATCTGCTCCTTATCATATGGTTTCTGTAAAAATCATGCAGGTTCCTGGTCATCTGTCCAAGTCCCTCATGGCTGTATGTGAGCACAACCTCCGGCGCATCAAACTCCTCGCCAGGTGTGAGAAGCCATTCAAATCCCTCAGAGTGGATTCCCATCACAGCACGTATAGAATCAAACTGGGATTTCTCTATCTGGGCTATGAAATTGCCGGAATATACGAAATGCATACCGTATACATCTCCAGTATTCTGATCCGCATTCTTTGTCATCCATGCCATAAAAGGATGATCCTGGTGGGACGACTCGCCGCGGAGTGAGCTGACACTCTGCTTGCCGTATGCGATCTTTCGCCTCTCGATCTGTCTTTCCCTTGCCCATGAACCATGAAGTGTAAGCATCTCAAACTCTTCGTCATCCATGTCCACACATGCAGAATACACCTTTGTGAGTTTCACATCAGTTTTTCCGGCATTTGTCACTTTCACGCTCCTGGTTATCACATCCTCTTTTTCAAATACTGAATAGAGGAGATCGACATCTATGCCCACACCCTTATCTGTAAGGTGGAGCACCAGAGTCTGAACCGGTTCATCCCCGGCAAATGACGCCGGCAAGCCTTTGATCTCCGGTTTGCCTGATATGATGTCGTGGCTCTTATATGTAAGGTCCACCGTTCTGCTGCCATTCACATTCTTCACAGCTATGCAGCTCTCTCTGTAATCTCCAACTCCGTTTCCTGCATATTCCACCGGGAATGTGTCCATGAATGAACATCTCTCACGGTTATTCTCAGACGGAACAAATGGGCCCTCCCATGTGCGCAGGAACTGGTCACATTTCTGGGATCTTATCCTCTGTCCGTAATATATATGTCCAACGAATCCCTCTTTGTCAGCTATCCCTATCCTGTAGCTTGTGTTGTCAGTATCCAGCTCAAATATCCTTGAATCCTCGTTATATTTTATGCTCATAAAATCCTGTCTCCTAATTTTTAATATATTCTCCGGCTAGCGAATCGCCCAGCACTTAATATGTTCCCGGCTCACGCACCTATTTATCGCTTATATACTCAAGAAACTTCAATGCAAGCTCCATGTTTCTGGCGTTCTCGCCAAATCCGATGGTCACATCATCCCCATACCATCCGGTATCTCTGACCCAGTTATTGTCCGCAATCTTTATTCCAACCGGCATCTTTTCTCCGGTTTCTATAACTGTCGCATACACAAATGAATCTTTGTATTTTTCTTTGAGCTCATCACTCAGCACAATGTCAAGATTCTGCATATATCCAAATTCACCAAGGCTCAGCACAAGCTCTGTATCCGCAAAGAACACATCAACCGCATTTGCCATGAATTTATTCTGTATTAACTGAAGGCTGTTCTGGCTCATCGCATCATTTGGATCCGTCGACACGCCTATGCCCGTACTGACACTGACGTATTCCTTATCCGGATCGTATCCATTCTCATCAAGAAATTCCTCATAATACGACTTATCGCTGGCTGTGTCTGTCTTTCCCGTGGTATTGACCGCCACAATATTGAGCGATGCGCTTCCGGCGGTGAAATGCTTCACTATCAGAAATGTGATAATTCCGACAACCACAAGAGCAAACAGTATCTTCGGAACGTAATATTCCATGATATACTCTTTTTTCTGTTTGCTGTCCATAAGACTAAATTTCTCTTTTTCAGTCATATGTTCATCCACGTCGAGAACGCTCTCCGGTTTCTTCTTTCTCTTCTCTTCAAACTCTTTATCGCCATCAGCTATGATATGCCCCGCAACACTTTTTACCTGAGGCTCATGCTGATCTGTTTTCTTTAGCTCTGTCTTTTCTTCTACAATTTTCTTTTCTTCGACCTTATTTTCTTCCGGCATCCAATCAGTCTCCTATATTCTCTATGGTGGGGCTGATGCATAAACATGCCCGCCCGGCGTCTGTGTGTAGCATTGTGTCTTTTGTTTATTGTAACATTTTTTAGCTAACTTTTAAACATATTTTCAATAAAATTAACTATATTTTACTTCACAGTTCAAGTGTGATGCCGGCGCATCATTACGCAAAAGGACCTCGGCCGCACGGCCAAGATCCTTCTTGTTCAGCGCAAATGCTGGAATGTGCATTCACTGATTAAAATTATGTAGTATATGGAAGGAATGTGTTTTATTTTTTATTTAACAAGTTCCTGCACACATGCTTTCATCTCATCTATCTTTGACATAGCATTTTTTAGGCTGATTTCATTCACGCCAAAGTAGAATTTGATCTTTGGTTCGTTTCCGGAAGGTCTCACTGCGAACCACGCATTATTTTCCAGCTCATAGTACAACACGTTTGATTTTGGAAGACCCATGTATTCCTCTTCGCCATCAAGCGGCTTGCGGATTCCGCTCACATAGTCCCTCATGCCGGTAACTTTGATACCAGCAAAGGTCGTAAGTGGATGGTTTCTGAAGTTCTCCATCATCTCCCCTATCTGTGCTGCACCATCTACACCCTTTAAAGTTATCCCAAACGCACCTTCAAAGTAATAGCCATATTTGCGGTAAACCTCTTCCATGGCATTACAGATGGTTTCTCCCTGCAGCTTATAAAATGCTGCTATTTCACATAAAATGACAACGGCTGCGCAAGCGTCCTTGTCACGAGTGTAGTCTCCTACTAAACATCCAAAACTCTCCTCCATTCCGAAGATGAACTTGTATGTATTGTTCTTCTCAAAGAGAAGAATCTGCTCACCAATGTACTTGAATCCGGTGAGTGTCTCTATATATTTCAGATTGTAATTCTCTGCTATAGCCTTTGTAAGATTGGTGCTGACAACTGTATTACAGATGGCACCATTTGCAGGCAGCTTGCCGACTGCCTTCTGCTCACGGCATACATACTCTGCGATCAGGGCACCTGTCATGTTGGCATTAAAACGGACATATGGATATGCAGAATCTGCTGCAAATTCTGTGTCCTTCCAGATTCCAGTGCTGTCCTTGACATATATTCCAAGTCTGTCAGCGTCAGGATCTGTGGCCATGATAACGTCCGCATCAACCTTCTTTGCAAGCTCTATTCCCATGGCAAATGCTGATGGCTCCTCAGGATTCGGCGACTTGACTGTGCTAAAGTCACCGTCAGGAACTGTCTGATCCTCAACCACATATACGTGCTTGAAACCAAGTCTCTTCAGCACTTCCCTTACAGGTACATTTCCTGTTCCGTGAAGTGGTGTGTATACTATCTTGATATCGTCTGCAACCTTTGGAATGATATCGCCGTGGATGGTCTGTTTTATAAGCGCCTGATAGTAATTCTCATCAACACTTGCAGGAACCACGCAGAACAGTCCATCTGCGATAGCCTTGTCCTTATCCATGGTCTTGACATCCTCGTATCTCTCAACGTCTGCCACATGCTTCAGGATATCCTGATCCTGTGGTGACACGATCTGGCTGCCATCCTCCCAGTACACCTTGTATCCGTTGTACTCAGGTGGATTGTGGCTTGCTGTTACCACGATTCCGGCTATACATCCAAGCTCCCTTACCGCAAATGACAGTTCAGGCGTAGGACGGAGTGCATCAAACACATAAGTCTTTATGCCATTTGCATTGAGGCACAGAGCTGATGCCTCTGTGAACTCTGCTGACATATTTCGGCAGTCATGTGCAATTACTACACCTCTCTTAGCAGCCTCAGGGCCAACCTCAAGTATGTAATCTGCAAGGCCCTGTGTAGCCTTTGTAACTGTGTATATATTCATTCTGTTGGTTCCGGCGCCCATAATTCCGCGCATTCCGCCGGTTCCGAACTTCAGATTCTTGTAGAATCTGTCCTGGATCTCTTTGTCATCATCTGCGATACCTCTAAGCTCTTCCTTGGTCTTCTCATCAAAGCAGTCTGACTCAAGCCAGAACTTGTATTCGTCCATGTAATCCATTTCTATTACCTCCACCTTGTAATTATTTTTAGCTGCGTCCGCAATCTTCAAATCTTTTTTCTGCCGACACTTGCCTGCTAGTCATTCCGTTTCTTCCCAGGCATTCCATTTCTTTCCTATTGTTCCGTTTTACGAGAACATCGCCTTCACATTTGCCGCAAGCTCGTCAAGTTGATTTGCCGCATCTTCCTGTGAACTTCCCTTTACTCCGAGGTAGAACTTGATCTTCGGCTCTGTACCTGAAGGTCTCACAAGGAACCACGCACCATCTGCAAGCTGATAATATATCATGTTGGACTTTGGAAGAATAACTGCTTCGGATTTGCCTGTTGCAACGTCTGTCTCTGTTCCAAGCTTGTAGTCGTATATCTTCTCCACGCTGTAAGTTCCAACCTTCTGTACCGGATTATCTCTCAGGGTCTGTATCATGGACTGTATCTTTGCAGCGCCCTCACGCCCGTCGAACTTCATGGTCTGAACCTTCTCCTTGTAGTAGCCATATTCCTGCCACAGCTCAACCATTCTGTCCCACAGAGTCATGCCACGGTTCTTGTAGTATGCCGCCGCCTCGCAGAGAAGCATCAGTGTTCCGACCGAGTCCTTGTCTCTTGCATATGTACCAGGCAGACAGCCAAATGTATCCTCAAGTCCGAACACATAATTGTGCTCACCTGTCTGCTCATAAGCCCTCATTCTCGATGCTATATTCTTAAATCCGATCAGGTTGTTGCAGTCACAGAAGGTGTTGTACTTCTTACATATCTCCTTGACCATATTGGTGATAACAACCGTAGTTACAATCGCCGGATTCTCAGGCAGCCTGCCACTCTGGGATCTCTGCATCAGCACGTAATCACAGAGGATTGCACCGAACATATTGCCCGTAAATTCTTTATATTCATTATTCTTGCTGTCGTATCCATACATTCCAAGCCTATCCGCATCAGGATCTGTGACGAGTATCAGCTCGCCGCCGACCTTCTTCGCCAGCTCAAGACTCAGGGCATACGCCTCTGCGCCCTCAGGATTTGGGGACTTTACAGTTGGGAAATTACCATCTTGAACAGCCTGCTCCTCAACGACATGTACATCCTTGAAACCAAGTTCGCTGAGAACTCTTGTAACAGGCTTAAGACCTGTTCCGTGAAGCGGAGAATATACGATCTTCAGATCTCCCGCCTTCTGGATCTCCTCTGGATTCATGACAAGCTTGTGAAGCTCTCCTATATATGCGTCATCGATCTCCTGTCCGATCACGTTCAGCAGTCCTGCATCTATTGCAGCGCCCTTGTCCATAGTCTTAACCATGGAGAAATCTTCTATCTTGTTGACCTCCGCAATAATCTCCTTATCCTGTGGAGATACGATCTGGGCTCCGTCATCCCAGTAAACCTTGTATCCGTTGTACTCCTTCGGATTGTGGCTTGCTGTTATATTCACTCCGATATTACAGTGCAGATGTCTGACCGCAAATGAAAGCTCCGGTGTCGGACGGAGTACATCAAACAGATACACCTTCACACCATTTGCGCACAGGCAGAGTGCAGTCTCAAGAGCATACAGTGATGCATTGTTTCTGTTGTCAAATGCTATAGCTGCCGATGGCTCTGATATTCCGATCTTTGCCAGGTAATTTGCTATTCCCTGTGTTGCCATGCGAACCGTGTAGATGTTCATACGGTTTGTTCCCGCTCCCATCACACCTCGAAGTCCGCCAGTTCCAAATTCAAGATTTGTATAAAATCTGTCCTCAATCTCTTCAGCATTATCTCTGATACTGATAAGTTCTTTCTTTGTGTCCTCATCAACCTGGTCGCTGCCAAGCCACATCTCATATCTCTGCTTTGCATCCATCCCTTAAATACCTCTTTTCCTGTTACGATCCGTTTGTCTTCCTAATCCCTATTTAGTGTTATATTTATATATCTTCTGTGTCTTTTTTCAATTTTCCCGCAATATGCCTCATCACTTTTTTAACTCTTTTTAGCTTTTTTTACTTAATTGAATAGTATATTAATCACTTTTTAATTTCAATATTTAATCTTGCGTTTTATATCACTTTGTTGCGCAGAGAGCCTTTAGCACAAAAAAATTCTCCCCAGGCAGCCTGTTTTGTACTGTCTGAGGAGAATTCTTTACCTTTTATATTATTTTTATCTGTGTCATGAGAACTTTCCTGAATTTTATCTCTGGATTTACCCATTTTCTTTTTCATGATAATTTTATATCTTTTCCAGAAAGGCACCGCTCGCTGCGATAATTTTATCGTTATCAATTCCCAGCAAATTACTCAGCAAGCTTATTGAGCTTCTCGACAAGTGCTGTCTGAAGTGCCTCAAGCTTTGCATCTGCATCCTCAAGACCCACTCCCTTGATTCCGTAGTATAGCTTGATCTTTGGCTCTGTTCCTGATGGACGTACACATGCCCATGCGCCATCCTCAAGATCATAGTAGAGAACGTTGGACTGTGGAAGGCCTGACTCTGTGACTTCTCCTGTGGCAAGATCTGTGATCGTGTTCTTCTCGTAATCGCGAACCTTGAGAACCTTGAGTGTATCTATCTGAGTGATGGACTCTGATCTGAGCGAAGACATGATCTTTCTTATCTTCTCCGCACCTGTAACACCCTTGAGCGTTATTGTGTAGAGGCCTTCCTTGTAATATCCGTACTTCTCATAGAGATCAAGCATGTGATCCCACAGAGTGATTCCCTGGCTCTTGCAGTATGCTGCAGCCTCGCAGAGACACATAACTGCAACCGGAGCATCCTTGTCTCTTGCGTATGTTCCAACGAGACATCCGTAGCTCTCCTCCATACCCATTACGAAGTTGTATGAACCACTCTGCTCAAAGAATTTGATCTGCTCACCGATGAACTTGAATCCTGTGAGAACCTCGATAAGATTTACATTGTAATCTAACGCCAGTGGATCAGCCATATTTGTGGTTACAATAGTCTTGACCATGGCTGGATTCTTTGGCATGAGACCACATTTTGCTCTCTCTCTGAACTGGTATTCAGCGATTATAAGTCCCGACATATTTCCTGTAAATGGCATGTATCTGCCAGTCTTTGTATCAAGTGCATATATTCCAAGACGGTCTGCATCCGGATCTGTCGCAAGGACGATGTCCGCATTCTTCTCCTTTGCCAGCTTAAGGGCAAGCTCAAATGCCTTTGGATCCTCTGGATTTGGATACTCAAGTGTTGTGAACTCAGGATCTGGAAGCTCCTGTTCAGGAACGATGTATACATTCTTGAAACCAAGCTCTGACAGAACTCTCTTTACAGGCACAAGACCTGTTCCGTGGAACGGTGTGTACACAATCTTGATATTCTCTGACTGCTCCTTGATGATCTCAGGATGGATGATCTGCTTCTTGAGCTCCGCCATATACGCATCGTCTATCTCTGCACCTATGATATTGAGGAGTCCCTTATCAAGTGCATCCTGCTTATCCATGGTCTTTACTGTATGGAAATCCGTTACAGCCTTGACCTCTGCGATGATCTCTCTGTCCTTTGGAGCAGTAATCTGTGCACCGTCTTCCCAGTATACCTTGTAACCGTTGTACTCTGGTGGATTGTGGCTGGCTGTTATAACTATACCGGCTGTACATCCAAGCTTTCTGACCGCATACGAAAGCTCAGGTGTCGGTCTAAGCGAATCAAAAAGATAAGACTTGATTCCATTTGCACACAGGCAGAGAGCTGCTTCTGCTGCAAACTCTGGCGAATATTTTCTTGAATCATATGCTATCGCCACACCCTTGTCCTGCGCATTCTGTTTCACGATGAAGTTCGCAAGTCCCTGTGTTGCCTTGCGGACGGTGTAGAAATTCATTCTGTTGGTTCCGGCACCGATAACTCCGCGGAGCCCACCGGTTCCAAATACGAGATCACGGTAGAATCTGTCCTCGATCTCAGCCTCATCATCAGCTATCGCTGCAAGTTCCTTCTTTGTGTCATCATCGAAATAATCATCTGTCATCCAAAAATCATATGTGTCTCTGTAACTCATCTTCTACTTCTCCTTCTTATCGCATTCGCAGCAATCGCAGATCTTATGTACGTCGCAATCTTTCGCTTTTATACTCTCTGCCCAGCCGTATTCTTTCTCATTCAGCACACCATTTTATATGTATTTCTGTTGCTAAGCAATCACTGTTCAGTACTTCCTGTTCTCCCAGGCTATCTACTTTTTTAGAAAACCAAGCGGATCTCCGTCTGTCAGAAAATGCGTCATGAGGTATGCACCTCTGAGCGATACCTGTTCCTCTGACAGGATCCGTCTGACCTCATCACGGTCTGCAAGTATGACCTGTATATCTTCTGTGCTCTCCTTGCTGTCGAGATTAGGTATTCCTGTGACTGTTCCAAATACGGCACTGCTCATCTCATCCGTGAATCCAGGTCCCATATAAAATGGTCTTCTGTAAAATTCCGATCCTCCCTCATATACTGTCATCTCCAGACCTGTCTCCTCCCGCATCTCTCTGACCGCAGCTTCCGCCGGCGTCTCATCTCCGTCCACAAGGCCAGCCGGGAGTTCATATATATAGGCATCAAGCGGGTATCTATACTGTTTTATAAGCACAAGCTTCGGTTCCGTCTCGAGCCTCACTCCATATATGACTATGCCTTCAGGCTTTACATCGTGAGTTTTCATCTTTATGTCATTCTCATCATTTCTTGAAGCAAAGTAATAATTAAAATCCTTACCCTCTGTGTCGACAGCATCTATGTGGTATAGATTAAGAAAAGGATTATCTGTCATTTTCTGTACACCTTTATACTTATCTCTCATATCGTCACTTTCCTTCTATAATAGTATTATCAAATATTCAGCTGTTTCATACATTCACAAGCCATACGATTTCCGCATTCCACGCAACCGAGTAGCTATTTATTTCCTTTATTCAAAATTAGCACAGTTTTTATAATATATCAAACTCTTTTTTAAGTAATTTTATCATTTTTTAGCCATTTTTAATGTTTTTTAATATATATGCGTCTTTTTTCCATATTTTGTACTGTTTCCAGCCCTGTTTCTCTAAAATCACTATCCCATGATACACTAATTTTCCGGGCTAAACTACATAAAATCCGGACATTTTTGACCTGCCCGGATTCTGTACAATATTATTCTGTTCTCATTCTACTGATCATTCCCCGATACCAATTGATATTCTGCATCTCTCAGTCGGCAGTAATAAAATGTCTGTCCAGCCTCCTCTGTGTAGGTTTCAAATACTCCCGTCACAACCACCTCACTCTGATCCGCCGGATAATCATCCGGATATACCGCACCCCCTGCGAGTTCAAATTCAAGTCCCTGACTACAGCATGCCAGAGCATCAGCTATAAGGCAGTAATTATAATATTTGTCCGTTATCGGATAATATGATGCATAATATTTTCCTTCTATTCTTATAGTCTTTCCATCGTATTCCTCCGGCTTTGACATCATCTGATATACCGTCGCATATACAAGATCGCTTCCCATAAGCGTGAGGTCCACATCTACACCATCAGATTTGTATTGTGCTATAACCGAGCTGTCACCATTTACTACCTGTCCATATGTTGGCTCTGATGTCGGATCCGTTATATCTGCAGATTCCATCTCTGTTGATTTTTCAGTCTCCGTTGTGGTTTCCATCTCTGTTGTGATTTCCGTTTCTGTTATGGTTTTCGCATCTTCACCGCCTGTTTTCTGATTAAGCACCTTATCAACTGCATTCTCTGTATTAAGGCGGCTTCCCGCAGTCTGCGAATCTCCACTACACCCCGCGGCCGTCAGCAACATACTCAGCACTGATATCAGCGCCGTAAACCGCTTCAGCCTGTGTCCGCAGCCATGGTCGCTTCTTTCAGGGCACTATCCACCCATCCGTCAGACTCACCACCAACATACACAAACATATCTGCATCAACTATCTTTGCTATATCCTCTGCAGTTGGCTGATAACTGTGAAGATCCATCCCCTGATCAAGCAGCATAGTAAGCTGAAACTTGTCCAAATGATCGCCTATAATATTACGGATCCAGTCATACTGTGGAAAAGTCGTGCATACAATGTTGTATCTTGAAGCATTCTCCGCATTTTGCAGCGCACTTCCCCCTTTCTGATCCGACTCAAAAGCCGTGCCGGTTCCGCAACCGCAAAATACTGAAACAGCCAGAACTGATGTCAAAACAAGGCCCAATATTCTATTTTTCTTCATTGTAAAAATCCTCCAAATTGATTTAAATATAAATTGTTTTTCTGTAAAATCACAAAATAGGGTAACTTTAATAAACTATCTCTGTCTTTACCACTACGAAAACAAAAGATAAATCAATTCAGCAATTCCACCTTCAGGGAAACGAGCGTATCGGTACAATACTCGTGGGTATACACCAATACAACTCCAAGTGTGAACACACTTAAGAACGCCAAGATCACTGGCGTAGTTGACATTGTCTTTATATTTGAAAGGAACTGTGCAGCCTGCTGCAAATGCATACATATAGGACATTCCTGCCCCGTACAGTCATGCTCCACATTGCGCGCAATATAGCCGTAAGAGAAAAGTACTCCCGACAAAAAGAACACTATAAGAATCCATGACATTATTCTCTTTTTATTCATGCTGCGCACCTCCTTTTCGTTTTAGGAATTTCGGGATATATGGTTTTTGATATGACCGTAATGATACAGCCCATCTGTAACAATCCCGTTTAGTCTAGACTGCAGCAACTCCACAACGTCTCTGACAATCTTTGCAAATACCACATATCGACGATCTGTCACAATCGATCGTAAATCCATACCGCTCCTGAACGCCTTTAGCTATGTGATTCATGGTATCGCGGTCAATATGTATGACTCTTCCGCACTTAACACACTGCATATGAAGGTGTTCGTGACAACTATGATCAGCCTTTTCCATTCTATACATACTTGAACTACCATCAGCACTCTGATACTTTATCAATTTGTCCTGGGTAACCATGCGGTCAAGATTGCGATATACGGTCGTTGTATTCGCATCTATGCCATTCTCATCCAAATACACACTAACATCAGCCACGCAAAACCCTCTGTCCTGCCTCTCAGTGGCAAATGCCTCTATAGCCTGACTTATTCTCGTTTTATACTCCCTCGCCATACTATCCCTCTTTTCGAATTTGCAAATCATTTGCAATTTTACTGTATCATAAATGGCTTTTAACTTTATGTCAATACCTTTTATATAATTAAACCAGATCTGTATACCCGCAAATATTAAAACCGGATGGCCTGGACCATCCGGTAAAACTATTCATTCCGCATATTTATCACTTTTCCATCACCACTATCTTGTTTGATATATTGCTGACAAATGGTATTTTGCCAATGACTTTATATACCGGTATGAACTCAGCCATTCCTTCTACAAGGCTGTGCTGCTTAATGTATCTGTATTTCGGTATGATCTCCGCCAGCTTCTTTCCATTTGGCACGCCCCAGGAGAACCTGGCATGGCTTCCATGGATGGATTTCTCCTTGATATGCTTTGCCATGAACGGAGCCATAGTCTCTACGAACACCGTAGCATGAGTAAATTTCCTGTCTATTATGTCGAATATTTTCTTCACATCAGCTTCTGTGAGATACATCGTAAGCCCCTCTATGATGACCAGCACAGGTTCACCTGCATACTCTACCATGTCAGCCCATTTGCCGTCCATGGCGGATTCCGCTATCTGGTACACCGGTCCGTCCTCCTGCAGGAACTTTGCCCTTACAGTCATGGTCTCCGGGAGATCAATGTTGTACCAGCCTTTATATTTACCCTCATTTCTATAGCAACGGGTATCAAGACCACAGGCGATATTCACAACCACAGCACCCTTATGCTTTTTCAGGTATTCTGATACAAGCTTATCAAGAACTATAGTTCGTGCTATAACTCCGCTTCCCATCGCCAGATCCTTGTCCGCCAGTGAAAAGTCATAATCCAGGCTGTCAACTATCTCTATGGCCTTGCCATCGTATATGGCATGATCAGGCTTTTTCGACTCCTTTGCCCTTGCATAAAGTGTCTGGAGCATCGTCTCCGGAACTCCGGTTATGTCGATCTTTGATTTGTTTGCTGTGTTGTTTTTT
>JAEDGW010000115.1 GCA_016297325.1 Coprococcus sp.
GCGATGATACTTGTCAGGGCATAACAGAAAATAGTGAGATAAATAGCAATTAAATAGGACAAATGAGAGATAGATGAAAAACCTCTGGGAATAGACAGACATTTTCCCGGAGGTTTTTTCTTTTATACGAAGCTAGTCCCTCATAGTTTTTACACTACAGGTGAGATGAATAAAACGCTGGAATAATGTATATTGAATAAAAACAAATCAGCACAGTTAATGTAGAAGGAGGCAGATAGAATATGAGAGTATTGCTTTTGCTTAGGGGATCTGCCGGTTGTGGCAAGTCTACCTGGATCGAGCAGAATGGATTGAAGCCATATACACTTTCAGCGGATGACATCAGACTTCTGTGTCAGAGTCCGGTGCTGCAGGTGGATGGCACGAGAGGGATCAGTCAGAGCAACGATGGTACGGTGTGGAAGACATTGTTCAGTCTTCTTGAGATCCGTATGCAGAAGGGTGAATTTACAGTTATCGATGCTACAAATTCCAAGACTTCGGAGATGAACAGATATAAGAATATGTGTGATACATACAGATACAGAATGTACTGTGTAGATTTTACAGATATACCGATAGATGAAGTAAAGAGGAGAAATGCGGGAAGGGAGGAGTTCAAGAGAGTACCGGATGATGTTATTGACAAGATGTACGCCCGTTTCGCGACTCAGAAGATCCCTTCGGGGATCACGGTCATAAAACCGGATGAGCTTGACAGTATTTGGTTGAAGATGAGAGACTTCTCCCAGTATAAGAGGATCCATCACATCGGGGATATTCACGGATGTTACACGGCTTTGATGAAGTACCTGAATGACAACGACGGTATAAAGGACGATGAGTTCTATATATTTACAGGTGATTACATTGACAGAGGAGTGGAGAATGCGGAGGTTGTCAATTTCCTGATATCCATCAGGGACAGGAAGAATGTTCTCATGCTGGAGGGCAACCACGAGAGGTGGCTGTGGCTCTGGGCAAATGACTGCACCGGCAGGTCGAAGGAGTTCGAGCTGGTGACAAGACCGATCCTCGACGCATCCGGAATAGACAAGAAGGAGGTACGGAAGCTCTACAGAAAGTTCGGACAGTGTGCATATTACAGCTATGGCGACAATGTATATCTGGTGACACATGCGGGACTCAGCGTTGTGCCGGACAATCTCACATTTGTGGCTACGGATCAGATGATCCATGGCGTAGGTAACTACAACGACTTCGAGAAGATAGCCGAGACCTTCTATGAGAGGATGCCGGCGAATTACTACCAGATCCATGGACACAGGAACACCAAGCTGCTCACTGTACGGGTAAACGACAGAGTGTTCAATCTTGAGGGCAGAGTCGAGTACGGCGGAGATCTCAGATGTGTTCAGGTGGATGGCGATGGTATCCACGAGGTTGAGGTTCACAATGATGTGTTCAAGGCGCCGGAGGTTCAGAGTGAGCAGACCGTGATCACAAGCTCGGTGGCGGATCTCATCATATCCCTGAGGGCCAGCAGATACATACAGGAGAAGGCGTTCGGGAATATTTCCTCGTTCAATTTCACCAGAACAGCATTCAACGACAAGGTGTGGAATGAGCAGACTACAAAGGCCAGAGGCCTGTATATAGACACTTTCAAGGGGAGAGTTGCAGCAAGGGCATACGACAAGTTCTTCAACATCAATGAGCGCCCTGAGACAAAGTTTGATATGCTGCAGCATAAGCTCCGTTTTCCAGTGACTGCCTATGTCAAGGAGAATGGATTCCTGGGGATCGTGAGCTACGACGAGTACAATGACGATCTGCTGATCGCAAGCAAGTCGTCGGTGGAGGGGCCATTTGCCGGATGGCTTAAGGACATGATCTATGAGAAGATGTTGCCGGCGGATATAGATAGGATGAAGCAGCTTGCGAGGGACAACAACGTATCATTTGTATTCGAGTGTGTTGATATGAAGCACGATCCACACATCATAGAGTACCCTGAGAGCAACCTGTATCTGCTGGATATAGTATACAATCAGATGAACTTTGCAAAGTATGACTATGATGCGATGTGCGATACAGCTCACCAGCTCGGCCTGACACCGAAGGAGAAGGCGCGCGAGCTTGCAACCTGGCAGGAGTTCTATGACTGGTACTACGAGATCATGGAGGAAGGTTATGAGTATAACGGCAGAGTGATAGAGGGCTTCGTCATCGAGGACAGCACCGGATATATGACAAAGCTCAAGCTTGCATACTACAACTTCTGGAAGCTCATGAGAAGCGTCTCCCACGAGGCGATAAGAAGCGGCCATATAAAGAGAACATCAGTCCTCACCACACCGCTGGCAAACGACTATTATGCGTGGGTAAGAAAGCTCCACGACTCAGAAGACAGGGATTCCATCCCACGGGATATATGCACGCTGAGAAGATGGTTCTACAACGATGTTAAGTAGATGAAGTGCAGCAGTCTGACACAAATGATCATTCAGGCTGCTGTATATGTTTTTTATAGAGGTTCAAACTGCCCTTGCAGAAAAGAGAGGTGATATTAGTATGATATTTTACACGTCCGATCTTCATTTCGGGCACGCAAATGCAATAAAATTCGATGACAGACCATTTGCTGATGTAGACGAGATGACAGCGGGACTGATACACAACTGGAACAGCAGAGTAGGAAAAAATGATACGGTATACATTCTTGGGGACTTCAGTTTCAGATTAAAGGATCCGGAGCCAATCCTCGCAAGGCTCAAAGGACACAAGCGCCTCATCCTCGGCAATCACGATCAGGTCATAATGGGAAGCGAAAAACTGCAGTCCTACTTCGATGATATACAGAAGATGGACTATGTGAGCGACAGAGGTAAGCTGATAGTCATGTGCCACTTCCCGATAGCGGAGTGGAACAAGAAGAACAGAGGAGCATATCACTTCTACGGACATATCCACAAGAGCAGCCCCGAAGTGTACAGATTCATGACCAGCCAGGGCCGTGCCTACAATGCCGGCTGCATGATCAACAACTACATGCCATGCACCGCCGATGAGATCATCCTAAACAACGAGATATATCAAGCCAGATTACGGTCAGAACAATCTGTGGATAATTGATGTTAGGTAGAAAGATGTCAGCGATCAGTAAATTAGATTTTCAAGATTGATATTTCCTATGCCAATATGGTTGTTGACAGTAAAATCAGAATGTATCATGAAACGAAAATAAAGAAATAAAAGGAAAAGAAGAAATTATATAATTATGAAATTAATAAATGTCATACAGTGTACTTTAATGGTATAAAAAACCAGCCCATAGGTGTTTAAGAAACGTAGATTGCATCCGGGAAAGCATAATAACAAGCCTGCACGGTGGTGTTGAAAATCGATAGCGCAGACCTTCCTGCCTTGGTATTTTCTTGCTAAGTCGCAGGCCTCAACGCCCTTATCGAGGCCGGAGACGCATGCAGATAGAAAATGCCAAGGCAGGAAGAAGTCAAGTGTGATTTTCAACACCACCGTGCAGGCTTGTTGTGCTTTCCCGGATGGGCACAGTCTCCCGTTCCCACCTATGGGCGTACGTCAATTAATTCCTCGGTGGCAGAGGAATGTAATTCCTGTCAGCCAGCTGGAACAGCTTCGGCCTGAAGTCCTCCTTGGTGAGTTCGAATATGGAGTGTGACACCAGGAAGTAATAAGCCTCCACAGCCTGATCCACGTTGATGCTCGTGATCTCCGGACTGTTCAGGTAGCCCTTGATGGCTACGGTGAGTCCCATAACCAGATATTTACATATAATAAGAGGAGACAGCATCGGGTTGGCCGGGATCAGATCAGAGTCAAATATCTTCAGATGCTCATTGAAGAAATTGGTGAACTGTTCTATCATTACCTGTTCGAAACTGTTCTGCCCTGTCGTCTCGAAGAGTTTTCTGTACAGCTTCGCCTCATTAATAATATGTGTAAAGAGATACTTGATGGCTTCAAGTATCATATTGTGTTCCAGCAGGACCTCAAGCTCCTTGGTCACCTCATTGTAGAGCATGTAGTCCATGAGCTCATATTTGTCTTTAAAGTATCTATAGAATATCGGTCTTGATATGCCGACGTCTTCTGCAATCATCGTAACTGTGATTTTATCAAATGAATACTCATTAACAAGTTTTTTGAAACTTTTTATAATCTTATCCTCGGTTTTTTCTTCGTTTGGATTAGTCACTTTCCCAAACCTCCCTCAGTTTATAATTTGTTTATAATCAATTTTGAATATGTGTTCAAACGTTTGTTACAGATTAGCATATTTGTAACAAAAAGTAAACGTTTTCGTATTTTGGGTAGTTTATTTAAGAAAAATCAGGTTGTATAATCCACCACAGAATAGAAAAAGGAGATGTTGAAGCTATGTTAAAACTAGGAGAAAAGATAGTAAGTGCGAGAGTCGTGATACTGATTCTCAGCTTCGTTCTTCTCATACCAGCGGCATACGGCTATATCAAGACCAGGGTAAACTACGATATTCTGTCATATCTTCCGAAGGATATCGAGACCATGGAAGGTCAGGATATACTGGTTGACCAGTTTGGTACAGGAGCGTTCTCACTGTACGTGGTGGAGGGAATGGAAGACAAAGATATCTCTGCACTGAAAGAGAAGATTGAAAATGTTGACCATGTGTCAAAGGTTATCTGGTACGACAGCTTTGCAGATTTGTCAGTACCTAAGGATATGCTCCCTGACAGCATATACGAAGCATTTAACAATGATGACAAGGACGCAACGATGATGGCCATCATATTTGACGATACCACGTCGGCGGACGGAACAATGGATGCCATAGAGGAGATCAGAAAGATATCGAATAAGCAGTGTTTCCTTTCAGGTATGTCAGCGGTTGTTGTTGATACAAAGAAACTGTCCGAGAAGGAGACCCCGATATACGTACTGATCGCGGTTATATTAAGTAGTATCATTCTGGCGATCACGATGGATTCCATCATGATACCGGTTCTCTTCCTTGCAAGTATAGGTATGGCCATTGTATACAATCTGGGTTCAAATATATTTATGGGTCAGGTATCCTACATAACAAAGGCGCTGGCTGCGGTTCTGCAGCTCGGAGTTACGATGGATTACTCCATATTCCTGTGGCACAGCTACAAGGCACAGCAGAAGGAATACACGAACAAGAAAGAGGCTATGGCACATGCCATTGCTGAGACTATATCATCAGTTGTGGGAAGTTCCATAACTACAGTTGCCGGATTCGTGGCACTGTGCTTCATGAGCTTCACACTTGGACTTGACCTTGGTATCGTCATGGCAAAGGGTGTTGTACTCGGAGTTATCGCCTGTGTAACTATCCTTCCATCTCTTATCCTTGTATTTGATAAGGCCATAGAGAAGACAACCCACAAAGTTATCCTTCCAGAATTCAAGGGTGTGGGTAAATTCATAGCAAAGCATTACATAATATTCCTTGTATTGTTCGTGATCATACTGATCCCTGCAATATACGGATACAATCATACAAAGGTTTATTACAAGCTGGATTCATCACTGCCAGACAGTCTTGAGAGTGTTCAGGCCAACACAGAGCTGGCTGAGGCATTCAACATGAATTCAACACATATGATCCTTGTCACAAATGACCAGAGTGATAAGGATACAAGAAACATGATGTCAGACATCGAGAACATAGATGGAGTTAAGTTCTGTCTCGGACTCGACAGCATCATAGGTGCCGGAATCCCATCAAACTTCATTCCGTCTGAGGTCACTGAGGCACTCAAGAGTGATGAGTGGCAGCTCATACTGGTTGGTTCGGAATATGAGGTTGCATCTGATGAGGTCAACAATCAGTGTACTGAGATCGAGAATACGATTGACTCATACAATGAGAAGAACATGCTGGTAGGTGAGGCTCCTTGTACAAAGGATCTTATCACTATAACAGATAAGGATTTCGCATCAGTCAGCACAGTGTCGATCGGTGCGATATTCATCATCATCCTCTGTGTATTCGGTTCAATATCACTTCCTATAGTGCTTGTTGCCGTCATAGAGTTTGCGATATTTATCAACATGGGTATTCCTTGTTTCACAGGAACAGAGATACCATTCATAGCATCAATAGTAATCGGAACTATCCAGCTTGGTGCGACAGTCGATTATGCGATACTGATGACGACCAAGTACAAGAGAAACAGACTTAGTGGATACAGAAAGTTTGACGCTGTCGCAACTGCATGTCAGGAGTCAATACAGTCCATAGTAGTCAGCGCACTTTCATTCTTCGCTGCTACATTTGGTGTAGGTCTTTACTCAGACATCGATATGATCAGTTCACTGTGTACACTGATGGCACGTGGAGCACTCATAAGTATGTGCTCTGTTATCCTGATGCTTCCATCAGCACTGATGCTCTTCGATAAGGTCATCATGTTCAGATACAGAAAGCATCTGATGGACGGTCCATCATCCAAGGATGACGGTGATCAGGCTGCAGCCACACAGGCATAGCAGTCACAGATATATGTAACTACGAGTTCATGGAATCCGTACAGGATTCCCACTTATCACATTTCGTCATCGGAACTTTCCTGATGACAGAGTATAGAAAGAGGTAATAAGTATGATCAAATGGAAGAAATATATATGCGTGGCATTATCAGCAGCCATGATGGCAACTTTGGCAACAGGTTGTGGAGATACGACAAATGACAGTGCTTCTTCAGACAAGGAAGAGACAACAGCCCAGAGCGATGCAGATACTATTCAGGATGCACTGACATCACAGGTTTCAGCGTCAGATTCAACTGATGCAGATAAAGAGGAGACAGTATATGTACTTGCCGATGCAAATGGCGATGCAAATGATGTCACAGTCAGCACATGGCTCAAGAATGCTGACGGTTCAGCGGGACTGAATGACAAGACAAACCTTACAGACATAGAGAATGTTAAGGGCTATGAAGGATATACAGACAACGGTGATGGAACTATCACATGGAATGCAGCCGGCAAGGATATCTACTATCAGGGCAAGTCAAATGAGCAGCTTCCAGTGGACGTGAAGATCACATACAAGCTGGACGGCGAAGAGATAGAGCCATCAGAGCTTGCAGGCAAGAGCGGTAAGGTGACAATAAGATTTGACTATACAAACAACACAAAGCAGACAGTAAATATAAATGGCAAGAACAACGAGGTCATTTCACCATTTGTCATGCTGTCAGGAATGATACTTCCAGTTGACAAATTCTCAAACGTTCAGGTTGAGAATGGTAAGGTCATATCAGAGGGAAGCAACCAGATAGTAGTAGGATATGCAGTGCCTGGATTCAAGCAGTGCCTGGAGGATGGAATAAATGACAGCAAGATCCAGACAGCACTTGACAATATAGACGTTCCTGATTATGTAGAGGTATCTGCAGATGTTACAGACTTTGAGCTGGCTATGACCATGACGGTTGCAGCAAGCGATCTTCTCGGATCAGATGCAGACGATGCCATAGATGAAGTCAAGGACAAGGCAGATATCAGTGAGCTCTCAAGCAGTGCAGATAAGCTTGGCGACTCAGCAGATCAGCTCGAGGAAGGCTCAGGCAAGATCACAAATGGTCTTGAGACTTTAAAGGATGGTACTTATTCACTCAAGACAGGTGCTTCAACTCTTGCAGACGGAGCCGCTTCACTTGAGACATACACAAGCCAGCTTGCGTCAGGCACAAGCCAGATATCAACTGCTATGGGAACTCTGGATGAAGGAATCAATTCCATAAAGACAGGATCCGCAGCATTAAAGGACGGAGCATCAACACTTGCAACAGGAGCATCAACACTTGACACAAGCGTTGGAACTCTTAAGAGCGGAGCAGATAAACTGAACACGGGAGCAGACTCTCTGCTTGCCGGATTTGAGGGCGATGGCAAGACAAGTGATGGTGC
>JAEDGW010000116.1 GCA_016297325.1 Coprococcus sp.
GAAAACATTTTCCGGAGAACCATTTATCAGTGCATACATGGCATACATGACATCGTCTCCATCCATGATGAACATTTCGCAAATACCATCCATGTCGATATCGCAAAAGCAATACCCCAGTGTTTCAGGCTTGTAGGATATTATCTCGTTCCAGCTTGAAATGTTTCCGATATATAGGCTTTGTGCATTCGGTCCGCAATTACCAAGCATCTCCCTGTATCCGCTATACTCATGTATCACATCGGCATATGCTTCCTCATAATCAATATCCTCCCGCTCGACAACTACAGAATCCTGCTCTGAAGTGTCAGCGTCAGACTGTTCTTCTCCTGAATTTTTGTTTGAGTTTTTTTCTGATTTCTCATCCGGATCACTCTCTGAATCTTCCTCTGAAACGTCCTGGGAGTTATTCTTTTCCGCTGACCCATCTGCGTCATCCGTATTCTCTGACACCAGTTTTCCATCATCAGATATCGCAAATCCAAGTTCATTCAGGTAATCCGCATCTATACCGCAGCCCGATAGCAGCAAGCACATCAGGGATAAAACTATTCCACAGCATAACTTTCTTCTCATTTTTTTGCCCTTCTTCTTAATTACTTAAAACTCTCCGAATACGTCCGTCCTATCCTGATCTTCTCTCCATCCTGCATCGTTATCATGGAGTGATCGTAGTTCTTCACATAATCCATATTCACGATCGCCGCAGCATGGCATCTGACAAAATTATCAGGCAGTTCTTCCACGATCTCGCTGAGAGGTTTGTACTCATAGAAGATTCCATCCTTCGTATAGAATTTTGTCACTCTGTTCTCTATACGTATGAACTGAATATTTCTGCAATCAAGTACATTCACCGTTCTGTCATACCTAATCTTTATGTAACACTTGCGGTCTTCGTTGATTTTCTCATTGATCAGATCCATATAATACTTTATAAGTCTGTTGTCGTGTTTATGCTTCAGCACACAACATACGTGCGACGCCTCATACACATCCACTTCATCCGGCACATAATTCGCATAAAAAATGACCTTGCACGAAGGCGAAGCTCTATTAACAAGCTTCGCAAGTTCGACTCCGATCTGTTTATTTGCAAACACGATCTCCGTAATAAACACATCACAGTCGAACCTTCCTTCATCAAGATCTAACGTTACCGAGTCAGGGTTATATGAAACAATCTTCACATTTTCCCTACCAATGTTGGTGTTTCTTGTCTGCATCTCAAGCAGAGCTATTGTCTTTCTTGAATTTGCAAATGACGCATCACACACTCCGATTTTCATTATTTAATTCTCCTCCCCTCATTTTTCTATGAATATCTCGCCTCATCGGCTATAAGTTTATCGGAATATATGATTATTATCAATTATTACCAAACCCTAAAAAAGATAAAGTAATGTTCTGAATACACATGGAAAAAAGACATCAAATCATTGCATTGTCTATTTGTCGGTTTCTGTTGTCTGTTTGTCCAGTCTGTTTTCGTCTCGACAAAATCTCTCATAAATCAAACGTTTTAATATTGTATTAACGTTTTATCTAGTATATATTTTTATTGTATTTAGTATATTTTTCATCATGCAACTTTTGAGGGGGACACATTACATGAAGTACAGAACAAGACCAGCAGAGGATATATGGTCTCTGGAAGAATTATTTACAGATTATTTCGGGCTCAGCATACCTATAGTCCCACAGACATCTTCTTTTTCCAATAAGCATACGTTCAACCGATTATTTTTCACACAAAATATCGACCAATATAAGGATATAGATACGATCCTGTCTTTTTCGGTGTTTAAAGATAGTGATTTAGACAAGCTCAAAACGGAAGCTGCGTCCATATCAAAGCCTATCTTTTACATTATACGACCAGACGAGAACTTCCCGACAGGTTCCAAGCTGAGTGTCCTCTTTTCCAATCTTGCAAACAAGAACTTCACCGGAAAAGAACAGCCACCGGCCATCAGACAGCTGCTTCACTCCATTGATTATGACAAAATGTGTTCACGTATAGATCTGCTTATAAATAAAAAAGTGGAAAATTCCAACACCGCCATCACAGAAATCCAATCATACTGCAGTGATGTTCTTGCTACAGATACTTCCCTGACACATTACTGTGCACTGTTCAAATGCAGTACACCGGCGGAATATCTTGCTACATTCCTGCTGTATTCACTCTTTGACGACACCAACTTCGTATCATATGCTGCAGCCGTTGCAGCGGTAAAGAGTGAGCAACCTCAAACTTCCAAACCTCAGACAGATCTGAATAACCCACATTTTCAGAAGCTAATGAGCGACGCGAGGAGAACTAATAAATTGCAGGCATTTACAACCTATCTGCTGATAACTCTCTACGCTATACAGATGCTTGCAGCCATATTTACGATGTCATGGGGTGACGAGAATATAGAGCAGAGCTTCAAGGGTGCACTGTTCAGTATTGTCATGCTGTGCACATCCATCATTCTGACAGCCCTACGTTTCATTCCATTCTCTCTGCACAGAAAATATGCCGACCTGAGTCTCATACTTGAGCACTCAGTGCTTGACGAAGTCAAAAATACATATTCTATATCATATAGCCATTTTCAGAACTGCTCCAGATCTTTCAACAAGATCCAGCATGGCAGACGTATACTTATAACTATGTTCTGTATCATCAGTGCATGTTATATAGTTGCCTCGTTCCTGCTCAGCAGTTTTCCTGTTCTTGTGGCTCTTGTGAGCGCAACATTTGGCATATTCCTTCTTGTTGACAATGTGAGTCACGACAGAACTGAATACAGGAATTTTGATGCCAATTTCTCATCCGATCCTGAGCCGGATCACAGACGCGGTCTTGCAAGGATCTGCTCATGGGACTACGACAGGCGAATGCACAGTTTCAGACATAATGCTTCAAACAGTCTGAAGAACTACAGCGAAGAATGCATCAGACACATATACGATCAGATCGTTGACAGGGCTAAATACACATGGGCAACACTTACCGCTTTTATAGTCACCCTGTCCTCTGTTGGTGTCATAGCCGAGATTTTGCAGATACTTCTCCCGGACTTTAAATATTTCAGAGTTCCATCACCGTCCATGCTCTACTCTGTAACCATGGTCATCCTGCTTGTAAATGGAATACTGAATATACTTATTCTTCTCCGGGCAAAGAGTCATTTCCAGCACATGGCGGAGTTTTCATTCTACGCAGGAAATCCATCAGGCGATGACTACGGCGCTGCCCATCTGTTCAGATACAACCTGTACTCAGGCAACATATCTGACCTTGAGATCGCCAGAGGAATATACAACTACAATTTCTGCAAATATGAGCAGGGGATCAGCCCAACCGATATACAGCCACCCGATGACAGATACCATCCTATGTATATCTGCAACCAGAAGATGCACCTGATAACCGACATAGCTCTATGCTTCCTTGTGTCCTATTTCAGCATAGCTGTATGGCACACCAACAATCTGAAGGCGCTGCTGCCTATTCCCGTATTTGCCGCAATTTACGCACTTTGGACATTTGTGCTGTACCCTGTGTTCAAATACGCATCTATAAGGAGAACGATTGAGAAAATTGATGAATAATATTTTATTTATCTAAGAATTGTATATTTATAGAAAAAGGATTTGATATATCGCATTTTGAAGCATTCTTCAGAATCTGCGTATATCAAATCCTTTTTGTTTTACTTACTCCTAAGCTTTATTCTAAGAAGCACTGCGGCAATGACAAGTGGCGGAACCAGAAACAGCATCTTGGCCCATCTCATCCCCAGCGCACCCACAACCAGGCTTATGAGGAATATTCCAATCTGGTCACCCACTCCATACGACAGGGTCGACATGGCGGATGCCCTTCCTCGAACGGAGCCATCAACACTCTCCATGACCAGAAGATTTATAAGTTCCTCCGCCGAGAAATAAAATCCGTTCATGCATCCCCAGAGGACTCCCAGCAATACTGCGGAACTTATGTGGCCTACGCCAAGTGTGAATACAACTCCTACTATGAGACTCAGAACTATTCCCACCCGGACAACAAGTACACGGTCTATATGATCCGCAAGTATCCCTGTAATGACATTTATGACAAGTGCTGCCACAGGCTGCATGAGCAGTATCATATTCACACTGCTCTCACCCATTCCTGAGAACGCACACATTGGCTCATTGTAATAAGTGATGCCGACGGTGGCAAGCCCCACAACACTTATACTTAAGAGAAGATTCCTGGTCTTCTTATCCTCACATATTCTTCGGAATGTCTTAAAAAAATGTATATGTCCGTCTGATTCCGGCATATCGTCAGATATCCCATTGGCACATGTGCCAACCTCCGAGCCATTATCATCGCAGGCTCTATATTCCACTGTGTCCTCGTCCAAATCCGTGTAATCGGCTCCGCCTGATGTCTCCGCAACATTCACTGTCATATTCTCCGCTCTGTCAGACGCAGCAACACCCGGAAACTTATATATCATAACAAGCATCAGACAGAAGAGTCCGCCCACGACACCGACTCCGAACAGCCACTGCCATCTGTGCCTGCCGCCATCCACACACAGCGATCTGAGCAAAGGTATGCACATGGCCGCTGCCATGGACACTCCGCCACATATCCCTCTGATCGTACCTCGATGCTTCTTGTCTATCGCATCCACTATGTATATCAGATGTATGTCCAACGAATATCCAAGTATGAGTATTCCATTGCCAAGCAGGTATACCCACAGACTGTCAGCCATCAGGCACACCACACTTCCAAGTATGAGAAGCGACACATTTATGAGCATCATCTTCTTCCTGCCTATTATATCTGTATACGATCTTATAAACGGGGTAAGCGCACCAATCAGATAAAATGGCAGCATTCCCCTGCTCATATACGCCACTGCCGCATCAGAACCCATCCCGCGTGGATCCATCAGAAATGTTCTGACGGACAGGGATTGTGTCTTTCCAAATATCTCAGTACAGTAGGAATCAACAAACTGTACCAATATTATGAGAGCCGCAGCAGAAATAATAGTTGTTAGATACTTTGTACTTTTTACATTTTTACTTTCCATAACTTTCTTTTACTGTATTTGTGTTCTATTCTATTCATCCACACAGATAAACTATCTCGTCCATCAGGCGTTCTATCAACGCATATATGGTAACAGAAGGATTCATCTCCTTTATGTTTACATCCCCTCGCATTCCCAAACTGCACCAATGTGCTTCTAACTCTTTTGCATTCTTTATTGCTGCACGGATTTTTTCATTTGCATTGCTTCCTAGAATTTTTCCAATTGTTCCAGGGGATGCTTTGTCCTTAGATGTATATCTATCTATATCCAAATATTCACACATTAGTCTTATTATGGTCCTTTTTCTATTATCCCCTTCAGGAACCAAATCCTGAAAATGCATAACAAGCCACGTTTCAAACATCAGATTTGAATAATCAAGTATATATTCATTTTCCGATACATTCATAAGATTCACAACTTCCTGAATGTTGTCTGGAGCATCGCAGTCAAACACCAGAAGCTTTTCAAAATAGAAATATCTGCTGGCATTTGCCGCATCTGCCAGAAACGCTTCTGCATAATCATATACTCTTCTGGCATCACCATTTGCATTGATCGGCTCAATCACAATGTCTGAATATTGCGCATGAAGATTGTTTTTCAGATATGTTTTAAAGTACATCAAATAGTTGAATTCTGTATTGCCCTCACAGAATATCAACAATTTACCAGCATTCTCTGGTCTCGGCTTTTGTATTTTTCTTTCCCCATTTATCAGCCTTGGCATTCTTATTCACTCACCAACCCCTCTGCCACTTTGTTATCAAGTATAGGTATTGCTCCATATTTCCCAGCCATATAATCTTTAGCAAAACTTGCGTCTGACCTGACACGTATGTCTGCAAGAGTATAAAGACTCGACACTCCTCTTTTGTCCTTATCAACAAATGCAATTTCATCCCTTCTGAACTGTCTTCTATCCATAAGGGTAATATCATGTGTTGTAAATATCAACTGCGCCTTTTTATTCTTGTCACTCTGAAAGAGATCTACAATAAACTTAACCAATGCCGGATGCAGTCTTGCGGACATTTCATCCACAATAAATACACCTCCTTTTTCCATTATGTTCAATACATATTGTATAAATGAAAAATAACGTATTGTTCCAGAAGATTCCATGCTCATCTCAAATTCTTCCTGTCCTGCTTTTTCACCTCTGTCGTCATACATATTATGAATTGTATAAACTTCAACAGAATCGTTTTCGTCATCCTCAGCACTTTTTCGAATACTAAGACCTTCTATTCCAACATCAGCAATTCTGATAAATTTTTCTACCTCTTTTTTATACTCAGGCTCTTCCAATAATCTTCTTGAATAACTGACATTTGAAACCACGCCTTTTACACTCGCTTCCAAAAATAATTCAAAATGAATGTTTAATCCACTTTTTAGGTATTCCTTGAAATTATCCACTATTTCTTTTACAAGGCCCGTTGAAAAATAATCTAAAACACCTATATACAATCTGTCGTCCCTGTATTTTTCAATTCTTTTTAGTTCTCCTTCATACTTTCTGCCAAATGTAAGTTTTCCTTTTCCCCGCTCATATACTGATTTGTCATTGTATAACAACCATTCCTCTTTTATAATATAGCTTTTATTATCAGGAAGATCCTCTATAACAAACCCATACTGGTATATATTATCTTTGTATTTAAAAAGTATTTCAAATTCTGAATCCTTTACATCTTCCTCACTCAACTTAAATCTATTTCTTCTTACATTCAAACCTCTGTTTATTTTGCTGCTATCATTTTCTTCTATCTCTTGATTAAAAAGCTGATTATATACAAAAGTTTTAAAATAAAAAATTGCACTTATCAAGTTTGACTTTCCACTTGCGTTCTTTCCAAATATTGCCATAGTTTTGAGTGCTTTACTATCCCCACTCTCTATAACATGTTCCTTCATATCCTTATAACTCATCGCACGCATATCGAGAACAACCTCTTCTTTAAACGATGCAAAATTTCTAACACGAAACATTAATAACATATATCCACCTCCTCATATATACATATCTGTTATACCATTTTAATATATCTCATCTAGTACTCTATTTCAATATTTTATCGTGTTTTACGGTTCTTTTCACATATTTTTATCATTTCTTGATGTTTTTCATAGAAAAATATCGTTTTTTTCGTTTGCAACCTATATTTATCATATTCCATATTAAAAAAGAGATGTGTCCCCATCTAAAACACATCTCTTGTATCGTTTATTTTCCGCTATAACGAAAGTCCTTACTTGCTAACCTTCCTGAAGTTCTTCTTTCCACGTCTCACAACAACGCCCTCTCCGTCGAACTTCTCCTCTGGAATTGTAGTCTGGACATCTGTGATCTTCTCGCCGTCCACAGCGACACCGCCCTGCTCTACGGCACGTCTGCCCTCGTTACGTGATGTAACAAGACCTGACTTTACGAGAACTGACACGATATCGATGGCGCCGTCCTTGAAGTCGTCTGCTGTAAGTGTCACTGATGGCATATCTGCTGCAACACCCTTTGAGAACAGTGCTCTTGCGCTCTCCTGAGCCTTTGCAGCCTCCTCCTCGCCGTGTACAAGCTTTGTGAGCTCATATGCAAGGATCTCCTTTGCCTGGTTGAGCTGGCTGCCCTCCCAGCTATCCATCTTATCTATCTCCTCAAGTGGAAGGAATGTGAGCATACGGATGCACTTCAGAACATCTGCATCTGCCACATTTCTCCAGTACTGGTAGAACTC
>JAEDGW010000117.1 GCA_016297325.1 Coprococcus sp.
TTGTATGTATCAAATCTCTATAAACTCTCTATTATTTTAGGTTTATGTGGTATATCACATTTACAAGTTGACTTTTTCTCTTATTAAGTTAGAATTAAAATAGTGCTAAAACATTTGTGATGGATAAATTACAAAATTGACAGATAAATTAAAAGTTAGTTAAATAGTAAATGAAAATAATAAAAAAGGGGGCAGACCATGGGGGAACGCAAGGTAGTCTACGGCGACAACTGGGATGGCGTGCTGTATCCGGCGGATGGAAGTAAGAAAAAGATAATGATCGTGATGTCAGGCAGTGAAGGCAGATTGGAACATGCTGAAAAGCTTGCAAAATTTCTGGCAGACAACAATGTTCCGGCACTGGCATTTGCCCTGTTTAAGACAAAGCATACAGGTAAGAATCTTGACAGGATTCCGGTTGACAGAGTAGGAACTGTGATACAGTGGCTGAAGAGACAGGGATATGACAAGATAGGCATAGAGGGCGTGTCGAAGGGGGCTGAGTATTCTATGGCGGCTGCGATAGAGTATCCTGAGATTTCGTGTGTGATCGTGAAGACTCCGTCCTGGTTTTACAGCGAGGGAATGATAAAGAAACAGCCATCGGGTAGCTGCTGCTGGACATACGAGGGCATGGAGCTGCCATTTACACCTTATAAGGAGAGACATTCAAACGCTCTGGGGCTGATGCTCAAGGCTGGCGAATACAATGTGCTTGAGCTGAATACCAACAAGGCCGTGACCGAGAACTCCATTATTCCGGTAGAGCGTATACATGCACCTATACTGATGTTTTCCACCAAGGTTGATACTGTGTGGCCGTCTGAGGAGAGCTGCCGTAAGATGTGTGACAGACTTGCCGAGAAGAAATTTCCTTATCATTATATGCATATAAGTTTTGACCACATGAGCCATATGATGCTGGAATACTGCGGTAAGGAGATAAAGTATTTCATAAAATCAGAGAAGGCAGATCCTGAGGCCTGTGCACAGGAGCGCAGGATCATGGGAGAAGAGTGCCTCAAGTGGATATCGGATGTGTGGAAATAATGAGCAATCGCGAGAGAATATATGTGGTATATGGACAGCGATGATAGAGGGCGATAAGCCCTTTATTTCGTGTGATGAATAAATTAGTAAAGACAGAATATTGTGCAAAAAGCAAGGAGGACGACATGATAAAGAGAAATTTAATAAAGCGTGTGATGGCGGCAGGTGCCATCATGGCAGTTACGCTTTCGCTGACCGGGTGCAGCTTTGGCAGCGATTCCGTGAAGCTGGGAGCCGCAGGGGTGGGCGGCGGGTATTATGCGTTCTCCAACGCATTTGCACAGATAGCATCCGCAGAGGATGAGGATCTGGATTTTGAGGTAAAGGCGACAGCGGGATCAACTGCAAATATCAGACTTTTGTCTGACGGCTATGTGGATATGGCGATTGCCCAGGCGGATCTGGTGGATGCAGCCTACAACGGAACAGGAGCCACGGACAAGAAGAGATATAGAGGTTATTCGGCAGTTGCAAGCCTGTACACGGAGGCGTGTCAGATCGTGGTCAGGGCTGATTCAGGTATAGACAGTCTGGATGATCTTCAAGGCAAAAAAGTATCAGTGGGTGAGGAGGAATCCGGAACCCAGAGAAATGCGGAGCAGATACTTCAGATGACCGGCCTGGTGGAACCGCTTGTTGACACAGTCAACCTCGATTATGTCGATGCGGCAAATAAACTCAAATCAGGTCAGATAGATGCATTCTTCTGTACAGCTGGTATACAGACCTCAGTGATCGAGGAGCTGTCGAAGGAATGCGACGTGAAGCTCATCGGAATAGATGACAAATGCAGGGACAGACTTAAATCTGTGTATGGATTTTATACAGATTACACCATACCGGCTGGAACCTATGAGGGTCAGATCCAGGATGTTGAGACACTTGGGGTCAGGGCCGTACTTCTGGCCAGGGACGATATGGACAAGAAAACAGTGGAGGAGCTCACAGGACTTCTCTTTGAGCATGCGCAGGATATTCAGTATTCTATAGCACTCACATTCCAGATAGACGAGAGTGAGGCGGTAAAGAACGTGACGATTCCGTTTCATGACGGCGCAAAGGCTTATTATCAGAAAAAGGGAATAGAGATCCCAACTGAATAATATCCGGCTTATGACAAACAAAATATATATAAGAGAGGTCTTACATGGAGATACAGATTGACATGTATCAGACACTGGCGGTGTCAGTTCTGGTACTTATATTAGGACAGTTTTTAAAGAAAAAGATAAATTTTCTTGAGAAATTCTGTATACCGGCACCGGTCATAGGAGGTCTGCTGTTCGCAGTTCTTACCTGTGTGTGTTACAGTCTTGGTATAGCAGAGTTTACATTTGATGATACGCTGAGAGAGGTGTGCATGGTATTCTTCTTCACATCAGTTGGATTTCAGGCAAATCTCAAGGTGTTAAAAAGCGGTGGAAAGTCATTGTTCATATTCCTGGGGCTGGTTGTGGTGCTCATAGTGTCACAGAACTTCCTGGCACTCGGAGTTTCCAAGGTGCTTCACCTTGATCCGCTTGTTGGACTGTGTACTGGTTCAATTCCTATGGTCGGTGGACACGGAACTGCCGGAGCGTTTGGACCGGTACTTGAGGATTTTGACGTTCAGGGTGCGACCACCATATGTACGGCTGCGGCCACATTTGGACTTATCGCAGGAAGCCTTATAGGCGGCCCTATAGGAAAGAGACTCATAGAGAAGAGAAATCTCCTAGACACAGCGGTTGCCGAGGATGACAGCATTCTGGTTGAGGATGAGAAGAAGCATGAACGTCATACAAATATGTATGCGGCAGCAGTGTTCCAGCTTATCATAGCTGTTGGAATCGGAACTATCATATCAGAGCTTCTCACCAAGACAGGGCTCACATTCCCGATATATATCGGTGCCATGATAGCTGCAGCTGTTATCAGAAACATCGGTGAGTATTCTGGCAAGTTTGATATATATATGGGTGAGATCAACAACCTCGGTGGTATCTGCCTGTCACTGTTCCTTGGAATGGCGATGATAACACTTAAGCTGTGGCAGCTTGCGGAACTTGCACTTCCGCTCATCATACTGCTCTCGGCGCAGCTCATACTCATGATATTGTTCACATACTTTGTTGTGTTCAATGTGATGGGCAGGGATTACGATGCGGCTGTTCTGTCAGCGGGAACCTGTGGTTTCGGAATGGGAGCAACACCGAATGCCATGGCAAACATGCAGGCCATATGTGACCGTTACGTTCCATCTGTAAAGGCGTATCTGATAATACCACTTATAGGAAGTTTGTTTGCAGATTTCCTGAACAGTTTGGTAATAACATTCTTTATTAACATACTTTGATGTTCAATAAAATAGGGGGTATAACTATGAGAGACAAGAATAAAGAAAAGCGTAAAGACCATCACAAGTTCAATATGTCATTTGACAATCTGGCGATCCCTGAGGTGAACACCAAAAGTCATGATGACAATGAGGATAATGTGGGAGATGGGGATTCGTCCGTGACATACGACACGGTGGCAATACCGGAGATCCACATAAGAAAAAAGAAAGACAAATAGTGCTTAAAATCGCCCGGTTGTGTTAGAATACAGTCGGGCGATTTTTAGTGTGCAGACTTTGCAATTATTTTGCATGATATATTGCTGAATTAATTAATGGTCGTATTATAAGGGCGATGGATGGGGCAGGATATGAGTGACAGAAGGTTAAAAAATGAGAATCTGATCCTGGATTTCACACATGTATACTGTGACGAATACATAAGGGACATGGACAGGTTCAGATATATTGATTGTTCGGATATAGAAGAGACGGATATGTATTGCTCGAAAGAGGCGTACAACAGGATATGGGGCAGGATAAAACCATATGGAGTTCACGGGATCCACTATATTGATTCCGGAAATTATCATTATATAACAAAGATCATCACGGATCATATAGATGAGCCATTTGGACTTATCATGTACGATCACCACACAGATATGCAGATTCCGATGGTTCCAGGAATGATGAGCTGCGGGGACTGGGCGGGACAGGCACTCAGCCAGAACGCAAATCTGAGGCAGTTAGTGATCGTGGGACCACCGGAGAAAGACATAGAGCAGGCTGATATTATCAGTGGTAGATTGCTTACATTCTCAGAAGAAGAGTTGCATGGCGGAGTTCCAGAGGATAAGTTGAAACTTATAAGATCAGATATTCCTCTGTATATATCTATAGATAAGGATGTACTTAGTGCAGAGTATTCCGAGACTAACTGGAGTCAGGGAGATATGTCTGTCGGTGAACTTGAGCGATTACTCAGTGTATTTCTGGGCGGTCATGGTAATGAGAGGAATTCTGATACTTGTCAGAATGGTGAAATATATGCCGGCGATATAAGACATACAAGAATACTGGGTGTGGATATATGCGGCGAGAGCCAGACTGACATTCCGGTGCCGGAGTATCTTGAAGCTGAGGAGAAGAACGAGAAAGTAAATACTGAGCTTTTTCAGTTTATATCAGAGCATGTGAGACATTTCAGGTGAGATATGTATGCGGGCGGTGAGCTGAAGCTGTTGTATGTTGTAAGGGGATAGCAGCATCGATGAAGCAACATTGGATGGTGTTACGTCAAATATAAATGGACGATATTCATATACATAGGTGATATATAAAGATACACAGGCCGTATAAAAATGCATATGTAATATATGAAGATACACAGGCCGTGTTCAAAAATGCATAGACGGTATTCAAATATACATAGATTTGTATTTAAATATAAGGTGACAAATTCGAGGAGATGGTATTGTGGAAGAAATAAAAAGGAAGCTATTTACACTTCAGGATATTAAATACAGAGATTTTCACAGCAAGCTTATGCCGGACACCGATAAGGAGACGGTCATAGGTATCAGAGTTCCGGTGCTCAGAAAATTTGCAAAGAGCATAGCGGGAACAGAGCTTGCCGACAGATTTATTGAAGAACTGCCTCATCACTATTATGAAGAAAATAATCTTCACATGATGCTCATAACAGGGATAAAGGATTATGAGGAGTGCCTTTTGGAGATAGAGAGATTCCTTCCATATATAGATAACTGGGCAACCTGTGATTTCCCGGCGCCAAAGTGCTTTGCAGATCATAAGGAAGAACTGCTTCCGGTAATCAAGAACTGGATTGCTTCAGTAAAGACCTACACTATAAGATATGGAATAGGGATGCTCATGAGACTTTATCTTGATGAAGACTTTGATCCTGAGTATGTAGAACTTGTGGCGGGAGTTAAGTCTGATGAGTATTATGTCAACATGATGATAGCGTGGTATATGGCTACGGCACTGGCGAAACAGTGGGATGCAGTCATTCCGTACATAGAGAAGCACCGCCTGTCCGACTGGGTTCACAGAAAGACCATCCAGAAGGCGGTCGAGAGCTATCGCATAACGGATGAGCAGAAGGACTATCTGAAGAAGTATAGGTAGTGGGGCCAGAAAGTGAAATCCATGTGTGTTAGTGAGAATTCCAGAAAGCGAAATTGCATGTGTGTTAGTGGAAATTCCAGAAAATGTAATATTTGTGTTCTAGCGTTATTTACATGTGAAAGGAAGTTTGAATGACAATTTTCGCTAAATAGAATATTTGGATTAGAAAGATAAAATTTTTTATCTTTTATTGAAGATTATGTTGAAAAGTGCATAAGGAATCTTTTATTTGTCGCTTATAATGAAATAATTTCAAAAAAGATAAAAAGCTGTAGCAAAAAGAGCCGCAAAAACTAAAAAAGATAAAAACAAGATGTTATAGCCCGACGCCGGCTGACCGCGGTCACAGAAGCAAGCCGAGCGGAGAGCAACATCCAGAGATGAGAGAAGCAGCAATTGATGAGAGGAGCAGATGGAGCAGTGTGCAGCAGCGAGTGACAGGCGGAGCAGTCCGGTGGCTGGGTATATGGGCAACATATTCAATACATATATTGGGGACAACTTCAGCTAACTAGCAAAGAGAAAGGAAAAACAACATGACAACAAGAGAGGAAGCTCTAGCATACGGGCTGTCGTTTCCTGACACTTATCAGGAGGCGCCATTTCATGATCAGAACTGGCAGCTTGTCAGAGTGAAGGGCAGCAAGAAGGCATTCTTGTGGACGTATGAGAGGGATGGATATATAAATCTGAATGTAAAAGCTGATCTGGAGTCCAGGGACTTCTGGAGACAGGCATTTGCGGCAGTCATACCGGGATGGCACCAGAACAAGGAGCACTGGAACACCATCATACTTGATGGAAGTGTGCCGGATGATACGGTGAAGCAGATGATAGCGGAGAGCTATGACATAGTGACTTACAGTCCGACAAAGAAGATATATGAAGCTGTGAAGAGGATTCCAAAGGGCTGTGTCGCAACATACGGACAGGTGGCTGAAATGGCCGGCGACAGGAAGATGGCAAGAGCTGTGGGCAATGCACTTCACAAGAATCCAGACCCTGAAAATATACCATGCTACCGTGTGGTAAATTCCAAGGGGGAGCTGGCGGGAGCATTTGCATTTGGCGGAGCAAATGTTCAGGCGGACCGCCTGAGAGCAGACGGCATAGAGGTCGAAAATGACCGTGTAGACCTTACAAAATACGGAATGAAAAATTGAGTCGGCATGGAGAATATATGAAGACGTGGAGTGTCAGAATAAGAATTGGCAGCTATAAGAGTCTAATGATAAAATCTGACAGAAATACAACACAGACAGAAAGGCAACACAGAATATGACACCTGATAACACAAAGACAAAAGAAAATCAGAGTAATCCCCTTGGATATGAGAATGAGGCACATCTGCTCACAAGATTTGCCATCCCATGCATCATATCCATGCTGGTGACTGCGCTTTACAATATAGTAGACCAGATATTTATAGGACACGGCGTTGGAATGCTGGGAAATGCAGCGACGAATATAGCATTCCCTCTGTCCACAGCGTGTACCGCCATATCGCTTCTGCTTGGAATAGGAAGTGCGACCAGCTTTTCGTTGAAGCTCGGTGCAGGGGATGAGAAGAAGTCAGCGGAGGCGGCGGGAAATGGAATATGTCTCATGGCTATATTGGGAGTGGCACTTTTCCTTGTGACGACAATATTTCTGACACCGATGCTTAAGGCATTTGGCGCAACTGACAAAATTCTGCCATTTGCGCAGGAGTACACAAGGATCACAGCCATAGGTTTTCCGTTCCTGATAGCAAATACCGGAATGAGTAAGCTCATCATGGCGGATGGAAGTCCGAGGTATTCCATGATATCCATGCTGGCCGGAGCTATCATCAATACAATACTTGACCCGATACTGATATTCGGACTTGATATGGGAATGCGAGGCGCCGCCCTTGCAACCATAACAGGACAGATCATATCATTTGCGATAAGCCTCAGATATATGTTCCACTTCAAGACGATAAAGCTCACCAGAGAAAGCTTTGCAATGCGCTTTGAGACCTGTGGCAATATATTCAGATTTGGTGCGTCTGCTTGTTTTAACCAGATAGCCATGGCAGTAGTTCAGGTTGTCATGAACAACACACTCTCAAAATATGGAGCACAGTCTGTGTATGGCGGCGATATACCGCTTGCATGTTCGGGAATTATCAGCAAGGTAAACATGATATTTATGGCTATAGTCATAGGAATATCCCAGGGAACCCAGCCTATCATAGGATTTAATTATGGTGCCGGAAAG
>JAEDGW010000118.1 GCA_016297325.1 Coprococcus sp.
CCCGGTAGTGGGAAGGATATAGCCGAAAGCAAGGGTGTCCATCGTGAGATGGAATCTGAAGGAAGCTGGATGTGAGGAACATACTAACTCACGGGCAAATCTCTGGTCTGACGAACAGAAATCTCATATGAGGTTATGCATGAGGGTAAGACTGCGCAACATGTTGAAGCCCAATAACTACACGGAATCATGCATGATAAATGAGGCAGATGGATGGAGAGGAAGAAACGTGTGGTACCTAGGGAGGTCTGTGCGGTACGCCTTGAAAGAGGTAACCATTGCATAAAGCAATGCTGAACGTACAGAAGTCAGCAGAGGTCATAGTAGCCGAGAGGTGAAGGACCGAATCAGTAGGAGTCTTGAGTATGACCGAGAAAGGAGGAATGACCATAAATGGCAGAAAACATTGGAAACAATGGCTGTTCGCAAAGAGATAGTGCGGAACACGAAGGGTATGCGAAAGCGTCTAGGTCATTCAATCGGATATGGAAAGAAAGAGACAGTGCACAGCCGAGACTTTTGGAGGCGATACTGTATAAAGACAACTTTAACAGAGCGTATAAGAGAGTTAAGGCAAACAATAGAGCGCCAGGAATTGATGGCATGACCATTGAAGAGGCTCTTCCATATCTAAATGAGCATCAACAAGAGATAACCGACCGCATCTATCGTGGAAAGTATACTCCGTCTCCAGTAAGACGAGTTGAGATTCCCAAACCAGATGGTGGTGTGCGAAAGCTTGGCATACCAACAGTGGTAGACCGTACACTTCAACAGGCAATAACCCAACAGTTAGTGCCAATCTATGAACCGCTGTTTGCAGAGGGCAGCTATGGTTATCGTCCGAACAGAAGTGCAAAAGATGCAATACTTAAGGTTAAGGAGTATGCAGAACAAGGCTATACATTTGCAGTAGTCCTTGACTTGTCAAAGTACTTCGATACTCTTAATCACGAAATTCTCATCAATCTTCTCCGAAAGAATGTAAAAGATGAACGTGTAGTACAGTTGATAAAGCGCTATCTGAAAAGCGGTGTAATGGAAAACGGAGTGGTCATTGACACAGAGGAAGGCTCACCACAAGGTGGAAATCTGTCACCATTGCTGGCAAACATCTACCTCAATGAGTTTGACCAGGAATACCTGAAAAGAGGTGTTCCATGCATAAGATATGCAGATGACATCGTGCTTCTTGCAAAGAGCAAGCGAGCATCAGAGAGACTCTTGGAAAGCAGTACAAAATATCTTGAAGAGAGGCTGAAACTTACAGTCAACCGAGAAAAGAGCCGTACTGTCAGCGTGTTTGCAATCCGAAATTTTAAATTCCTTGGCTTTGCATTGGGAAGGAACGGAAAAGGCATATATGTCCGAGTTCATCCGAAGTCATGGAAGAAGTTTAAGTCCAGACTGAAGGAGTTATCTTCCCGCAAACGATGTCAGTCAATCAAGCCAAACCTTGAGAAAATCAAGGTGTATGCGAGGGGATGGCTTAACTACTACGGAATTGCAAGTATGAAGAGCAACATAGATGACATCAACGGATGGCTCTATCACAGAATATGCATGTGTATATGGAAACAGTGGAAGAAACCAAGGACGAAGGTACGTAACCTTATTAAGATGGGAGTACCCAAAGACTTGGCAATGCAAGCGGGTAATACCCGACGGGGACATTGGTTCGCAACGCATACATTTGCAGTAAACATGGCAATGACAAAAGAAAGACTGATAAACAGTGGCTTTTATGATTTAGCCACAGCCTATCAGTCTGTGCACGTCAACTATTGAAAGCGCCGTATACCGAACGGTACGTACGGTGCTGTGAGAGGACGGCGGTTAGACACCGCCTCCTACTCGATTAAACTTTAAAAATTATTATGGTTTTCAAATCCAGATATATGGTTTATAATAACCTCGATTAAGCCTTTTCAGGTTCAGGATAATCTACGCCGAAGGTTTCGACTGTTACAGTCTTCATCTTCTGCTCCTGACGTGGCTTGTCGCTGTAGTCAGTTGGCACATTTGCAATCTTGTCTACTACGTCAAGTCCCTCTATAACTTTTCCGAATGCAGCATAGGCACCGTCCAGATGTGGAGATGTCTCATGCATGATGAAGAACTGGGAACCTGCTGAATCAGGCATCATTGAGCGAGCCATTGACAGTACACCAGGTGTGTGCTTCAGATCGTTCTTGAAACCGTTCTGTGAGAATTCTCCTTTGATGGAATATCCCGGACCGCCGATGCCGATTCCCTGAGGATCTCCGCCCTGTATCATGAATCCTTTTATGACACGGTGGAAGATTACTCCGTCATAGAATCCCTTCTTTACGAGGGAGATAAAGTTGTTTACAGTATTTGGTGCGATGTCAGGATACAGCTCAGCTTTCATGACATCACCGTTTTCCATAGTGATAGTAACTATTGGATTTGCCACTGGTATCATTCCTTTCTTGATTAAGATACGGTTATGATAACATTACTTGTGAGAACAGGCAAACGAATTTTCAAACTGATGACTGCAGGAACGGCGGTTTTGGTATGGAATACAAAGACGAAGAAGGAGAAAGAGATGGATTGGAGAAATATAGCAAGGCCTATCATAGTTATAGGTCTCATAGTCTGTGTGGTATTATTTGGAGTGTATAAAGTCAAGAATGTATATTCCGATTTCATGGAGGAGTACAAAGGTACAGACAGCAATATGAACGGAACAAGCGTCGAGGTGACGATACCGGAAGAGACTACTATCAAAGAAGCTGCAGGTATATTGAAGGATGCCGGACTTATAAAGTACAAACTGGCTTTCCAGCTTAGAATGACCGGCTCACAGTACAGCAACAGCCTTCAGCCAGGCACATATACACTCAACACAGGTATGTCGACCATGGACATGATAAAGACTCTTTGTTTTGTGGAGTCCACAAGAGAAGTGTTATATACATTGACCGTTCCGGAGGGATTTACGGTTGAGCAGATCGCAGACAGATGCGAGGAGCTGGGCTTCTGCAGTTCAAATGATTTCCTCAAGGAGTGCCAGTCCGGAGACTTTGAGTATCCATTTGAGATACCTTCTACTGAAGTGAAGTATGCGCTTCAGGGATTCCTATTCCCTGCGACATACGATATATATGATGGAATGACTCCTAAGGATCTCATTCAGGATATGATAGACAAGTTCAACAGCATATATACTGATGATTTCAAGAAGAAAGCTGAGAAGCTTGGATATACAGATTTCGAGGTCCTCACCATGGCATCCATAGTTGAGAAGGAGTGTAAGCTTGACAAAGACAGACCTATGGTGGCAGGAGTATTTATCAATCGACTGAACGATGATATGCCGCTTCAGGTAGATCCGTCAGTTCTGTATGTTGTGACAGATGGCCAGTATAATCAGGCTGAACTTACATATGATGATCTGGAGGTTGATTCTCCATACAACACATATATGTATACAGGACTTCCTGTAGGACCTATATGTAATCCTGGTGAGGCATCTATAGAGGGCGTTCTGAATGCGTCACACCACAACTACCTCTACTATCTGACATCAGATGAGAGTGAGGGAGCATGTATCTTCAATGAGACTTATGAGGGACATCTTGCAGACATAGAAGCAGCTGATGCGGCCAAGGCAGAGAAGGAGAACGCTGAGGGCGATGGTTCTTCTGATGAATCCGGTGACGGCTCATCGGATGGTGATTACTCAGATTCATCATATAGTGATTATTCTGATGGCGATTACTCAGACAGTGATACCTATGATGATTCATATGATGGAGAGTAAGATCCGGTTCATAAATTATAGTAAATAATTAACAAAATAATATATCAAAATTGTTCTAAAAGGGTATAAACTGCTTGCGATATATAGACTTTTTATATATAATAAAGGAGTATGTACCCTTTTGGGTTTTTATGCGTCTAGTTATGCGCTTTTGGAGGTGCGATAGGAGGAATATTTGATGAGGAAAATTAGTTTCAAAGTAAGAAATATCGGATCTGAGAAATATCTGTCATATATTCTGGATGATGATTGTGAGTTTGATGAAGAACTATTGGATTATCTTGAGGAGAATAAGATTCCGGAACTCATAGATATCATTTATGAAGAGGATGATGAGAACGATTATCTTACATATAACGTTACAGGCAGGACAACGGTTGACGCACTCCTTTCGAATACGGTTAATGCTGAGAAGATATTGGGGATTATCAGAGGGATAGCTTCAGGAATAGTTAATCTGCGTGATCTTGGAATACCTGCATCGTATGTTATTCTTCATAGGAATTTTACATATGTGAATCCGGTGACTTACGATATTGGCATGTTGTGTGTGCCAGTGGAATCGGAGGCTAATATCAATGCTGAGTTCAGAATGTTCGTGAAGGATGTCCTGACAAGCGTGACATATGATGACAGTGAGGATTGTAACTATGTTGCAAAACTGCTCAATCTGTTGAATGCGGACAAGTTCACTGTAAGGAATTTCTTTGCACAGCTCACTGAGCTTATGCAGTCAGCCGGAATGCAGGTTGATGAGGATTTCGTAGATATCGATTCAGATATGTCAGTGTCACAGTCAACAGTTGACACTTCGTCTGATACAAGCATGGATGATCTTCCTGAATATCAGGATATTCAGCTTGGGGATGATGATGACGATGATGAACAGGATGACGATGTATCAGATGAGGATGCAGCGGCAGTGAACAACATATTCAAGGATCTAGATCTGGATGCAGACGAGACTCCTGGAAGCCATGTGGATATGTCAGTATTTGATGACAGCGTCCTTGAGGAGCTGGACATCGATGAATCTATAGATGAGACATCTGATGAAGAAGCTGAGGAAGAGCCTGAATCCGCAAAGGATGGATCAGAAGATCAGGAGATCACTGATGATGATGAGTCGGGACTTACAGAGGTTGCCAAGGCTGCAGAGGGTGTTACAGAGGTTGAACTTGACAAGCAGGAGGAGAAGAAGCCATTCCTCATCTCTACAGATGACCTGATGGATAACCCACCTGTAGTTAAGAATATAAAGATCAATAGAGCTAAGATCATTCAGAAGGCTGTGGTAGATGCGGAGGAGGTTCATACCGACAATCCGACAGAACAGATCATTGCACCGCAGTTCCAGAATGGGGGAAGTGGAGAACCAGAGACCAATATGGATCCTGTCACTCCGAAGGCTGCAGAGCCTGAGAAGAGCGGTACAGGAAGCACAGTTGAGCTCACAGGCGGTATGAATGTGGTGAAGGATACTGAGGCTGAGAGCAGTGCTCCGGCAAGGAATGTTCCGAAAGCCATGCCATACATCGTCCGCGTCAATACGGGAGAGAGAGTGATGATCAACAAGGCAGTGTTCAAGATAGGAAAGGCTGGCCGAGGTGTTGATTATCATGTAGGTGGTAATGGAGCCATAAGCAAGGTTCACATCATTATCTACCAGAGAGAGGATGGATGTTATCTCAAGGATAACAAGGCCACGAACGGCACATATCTGAACGGTGCCAAACTGGATGAGAATGAGGAGAAACTGCTTACCAATGATGCAACGATCAGCATCGGCGGTGAGGATTTCCTTTTCAAATTAAGTTAATATACACAGCCCACAGCGTGGGGTAAGAGCAGGTAGCAATACCTGCTTTTGGTGTTTGAATGAAGACAATGTCTACATGAATATAACAATGTCTAGATGAAAGGGTGTAAGGGAATGAACAAAGAGAAAGTAACGGTTATTTCAGCTGGGGGAGTCTACAAGGTAAGTTATAATCTGGATGTCAGCGACGTCATAGACACAAAGGTTTACGACACAAGCAGAAGCGGAGCAATCCCTGAGATGATCCCATGCGATATGCAGGATGAAGGCGGAGCGAGAGTATTTACATACGAGGTTGACGACAAGAAGCCTCTTGTGGAAGTGCTCAGATCAGAGATGAACAAGAAGCAGATGCTCACACTTATGTACAATGTCCTCCAGGGACTTGAGGCATTTGGCAAGAACATGATATCTCTGAGCTATGTCGCAAAGGATGCACAGAGGGTATTTGCATCACCTGACACATTGGAGGTTGGATATATCGTCGCTCCTGTTCACAAGGAAGTTACTGATCTGAACGAGGTCAGAGATTTTATAAAGTCGATCATCATAGATGCAAGATATTCATTGATGGACACAGACAACTATGTTGCAAAACTGATAAATTACACGAATATGATGGGCACATTCTCAGTGTCAGACATGAAGAATGAAGTTGGCAATATGCTCATGGAGATAGGCGTGGATATCGAGATGATAAACAGCTCCAGAGCGGCTTCACCGAACGGACCAGTGGGTGGCAACAGCCATATACTTCGCGGTGATGCACCAGCGCCAAAGGTGAGCAGACTTGGAGTTATGAGAAACAATGCGCGCATGAACGGCCAGATGCCACCGATGGGACCGAATGGCCAGATGCCACCAATGGGAATGCCAAATGGCCAGATGCCACCGATGGGAATGCCAAACGGTCAGATGCCACCGATGGGAATGCCAAACGGTCAGATGAGACCGATGGGACCAAACGGTCAGATGCCACCAATGGGAATGCCAAACGGTCAGATGAGACCGATGGGACCAAATGGTCAGATGCCACCAATGGGAATGCCAAACGGCCAGATGAGACCGATGGGAATGCCAAATGGCCAGATGCCACCAATGGGACCGAACGGCCAGGTACCACCGATGGGAATGTCAAACGGCCAGATGCCACCAATGGGACCGAACGGCCAGATACCACCGATGGGAATGTCAAACGGCCAGATGCCACCAATGGGACCGAACGGCCAGATACCACCGATGGGACCGAATGGACAGGTACCACCAATGGGAATGCCGCCAGTGGGACCAAATGCTCAGGTACCGGAAGCTGAGGCTGAGGAAAATAAGCCAGAAGATATAGATGAGATCAAGACAGTAAAAGATATTCCAGAGCAGCCAGAAACTGCAGCAGAGATGGCCGCAGATGCAGATGTACCAGCAGCAGAGAATGTTGACGAGAATCATGCAGAGAATGCAGAACCAACAGCTGCACCTGAGGATGTTGTGACAAAGAAAGAAATTCCAGAGAATGTGGATGATGTTCTCACACAGAAAGACAGTGTGGAGAATGGATCTGCAGATCATATAGATGATGCACAGACTGTAAAAGAGCAGCCGGCAGGCAATCCATTTGGAGGAAATCCATTTGGCGGAAATGGCAATCCGTTCGGCGGTAATCCGTTTGGCGGAAACCCATTTGGCAGACCAGAACCTATGGGAGTGCCGCCAATGAAGGATATACCGCAGATGGAGAACAAAGCAGAGATGCCAAAGGTTCCACCGATGCCAGTAGTACCGCCAATGCCGGAGACACCGAAGATGGAGAACAAGGCGGATATGCCAAAGGTTCCACCAATGCCTGTAGTACCGCCGATGCCAGAGACACCGAAGGTTCAGCCGACACCGGGTGTTCCACTAATGCCAGGTGTTCCACCTATGATGGGCGGCAATCCATTTGACGAGATTCCGATGCCTTA
>JAEDGW010000119.1 GCA_016297325.1 Coprococcus sp.
TGAACGTATACGGCGATCAGAACCAGAAGATATTCGAGAGTGGTGTTGAGTACTTTAAGTAAGATATAGATAGCCGCAGAGCATATGCTTTGTGACATTATGACATAAGGTAGTAAAGCACGCTGATATGTGAGGACTATAAAGATATTGCTTTATGGCATTGAATACGGGGACAGGTGAGAGTAGATTCCATACCTGTTCCCGTTTTGTCTTTTATTCATGCAAATAATAATGAGTTGATGGCCGGAAGGAGATTCTGCATGACAGGAAAAAAGAAAGATAAAGTAGAGAGCCTGGGAATTGTGCTGCTTGTGCTTCTGATAAGCGGTGCATGTATGATCCCGTGTTTTAAGACAGGTCTGCCATATGGAGATGATCAGCAGGTACATATGCTCAGAGTGGAGAGTATCCTCAAGGCTCTAAAGTCAGGACAGGGCTATCCTGTGTATATATATCAGACCATGCTGGAAGGATACGGTTATGGTATGGGAATATTTTATCCGGATTTGTTTTTACTTCCTGCTGTTTTATTCAGATTATGTGGTGCTTCTCCTGAGATTGCAATGAAACTATACATATATGTGCTTATGGTGTGTACAGGCTTTGCTGCATATTATGCGGGAAAGTGTATAGGACGAAGCCGTTATGCAGGCACCATAACGATGGTGCTTTATACAATGGGACATTATCATCTCGAGGACGTATATACCAGATTTGCACTGGGGGAAGTGGCAGCCATGATATTTGCTCCATTGGCATTTCTGGGACTTTACGATCTGACAGAGATGGGACACAGCAGAAAGGGACTGCTTTGCATTTCATATGCATGCCTTATGCTGTCACATACGATAAGTTTTGTTCTGTGTGTGGTTATGGGAATTATATGGGTGTTTGCGGGATGGAAAAAATTTGCAGCTTGCAGAAGACTTATTGTGGCTGTGTGCATGGAAGTTCTTGCGTGTGCAGTACTTACATGTTATTACTGGCTTCCGGTACTTGAACAATTTGTAGATGGAGAGTTCTATGTAAGCAATGAACCGGCATTTTATACGCACGAGGAGACACAGTCGCTGCTGGCGATAGTGAGTGGTAAATATTCAGTTGCATTTATTGAAATTGGAATATTGGCACTTATGCTATTTGTCAGTATATATAAAAAAGTATATAATAAAAAGGCTTTGATGTGTCTTGTGACAGCGGCGGTGCTTCTTGTATGCGAGACAAAGATTTTCCCATGGAAACTTATCGACAGAACACCATTTGTCAGTATACAGTTTCCGTGGAGACTGAATATGTTCACAGAATTCTTTGCGGCACTAGGAATTGCACTTCAGTCATATGAATTGATGACATTGATTTCTGTCCGTAAAAGATATATGTATGCCTGCGTTGCAGGAAGCGTGCTCATAGGATTATTTAACATGAATATGGTGTGGAATATAGAGCTTGGCGGCTATGTGAACTATCCTGAAGGGTATGCTGATAATGCAGGAAGTACAGACAGCATAGGGTTCTGGGAGTGGCTTCCTGCGGAAGGGGATCTTGCAACATCTGTTGGATCAGAAAATAGCGGGATGGTGAAGTGCGAAGATACTTACATACAGGGGCGCTATGGATCAGACGGAAGCTATGAGTTTGATGCGGGTGAAGCTGCCGGGGAATGCGTAGTTCCAAAGTATTATTATAAGGGATATGAAGCAATAATGGCTGATGGACGGAAACTGACGGTAAGCAAATGTCTAAATAATGGATTGGCAGAAATATTAGTTCCACCGGAAGCTGGTAAAGTTATTGTAAAATATAAGGGGACAAAGATTCAGTATTGGTCATGGATAATAAGTATATCAGCGGTCATGCTTATGTTATTGATACTTGTAATGCAACATGCTGACGAAAAAGGAAAAATACAAAGCAATATGGAGTGATGGAATAATTATGGAAAAAAAGAAAATCATGTCAAGAAAAATAGTTAAGTATGGAATGGCATTTTTGATTCCTATTATATGTATAGTGATACATATGATAATGACAAGCTGCTATCCATTTGGAAAGAATACTATACTGATTGGAGATTCCAATACCCAGTATTATGCGTTTTTTGTTGAATTGTCAGACAGGATAAGACAGGGAAAATCAATTTTTTTCAGTTGGGATATGGGACTTGGCTATGACTTTTATACCAACTTCTTTTATTATCTGGCAAGTCCTGTCAATCTCATAGCGGTTCTGTTCGGTGGTTCACATATGGAGATGGGAATGATCGTCAGTATGTGTATTCAGGTTGGACTTTGCGGAGTTACTATGACCTATTTCTTATCGCATACCAGCAGAAACAAAATGCAGCATGGATGGTTGAATGACATACTATGTGTTGTTATGGGAATGGCTTATTCTATGTGCGATTATATGCTTGCATATCAGTATAATCTCATATGGCTTATATGCCTTCTTTTCGTGCCTGTTATGATGCTTGGGGTTGAGAGGCTCGTTCAGGGCGGTGATGTGAGACTTTATTTTGTGATGCTTTTTATGTCATTTGTATTCAATTTCTATTTTTCGTGGTTTGTGGCTATGATAGCTGTGATATGGTTTATCGATGTGAAAAAGGATAGTTGGAAAATGTTTTGGAAGCGTGGAGTGAAGTTTGCACTCACGTCTATAATTGCTGCATTAAGTGCATGTGTTGTCCTTGTGCCGTGTTTCCTTGCGATAGTTGGAAGAGAAGGTGCGAGTTCACTCACAGAAGATATACCATTTACAAAGTTTGGCAATTTTGCAAGTTTGTTCCAGAGCTTTTTCTGGGGATATGATATAGATATAGCTGGAATGACCCTGTATGCAAGAAATATGTATATGGGACTGTCCCTGCTTTTCCTTGTGGTTGTATATATGTTTAACAGAAATATACAACTTCGGGCAAGAGTTAAGAGGCTGGTGGAGATAGCGCTGCTTATTGTCTGTCTGAATCTGACAGGGGCACTCTATGTTCTTCATGGATTCACATATCCACATCTGTATTCTTACAGATATGCATTTATTCTCGTCATATTGCTTATTGTTTCGGCTTTTGAGTGTGCTGTGAACTGGATGAAGCCGGGGGTTCGGGAGGTGATACTGACCGCTGTTGTATTTTCGGCTTTCTTTGGGGGCGTTTTTCTGGCAAACAATGAGGTGCAAAATGTAGTCTGCTATATGGTCACGATTCTGCTTATTATATATTTGTTTATGGTATTTGTATTACAGGCCAGAAACAGCATAAAGATAAATTCTCTGATTGTGAATTTTATAGTAATACTTTTTGTGGAGCTGATATCCAATGCCGTATATGTGAATACGGATGCATATACTACGGGCAAGGAGCATCTAGGCGGGACTGACGGATGGAGAGCCATATATAATGAAAAGGACAACAGTGATCTTAATAGAAAGACATCCTGGATTTTGTCACAAAATAATACAGTCTATTCAGACACTAATATGTTCTCTTCAATCATAAATACAAAAGTGACATGGCTTTTTGATGCGCTTGGAATGTTGTATCAGGAACACGGCGCGACATATGCATACAGAAATACTACACCGGTAACTGCGCTTATGTTCAATGTAAGAAATGTATTATCGGATGCAGATGCATATTATGGTGGATATACAAAGGAGCAAAGATATAATCTGAAAAACGATGTGTACGATATAGATGATGAGATTGCATGGTATACAACAGACTATGCTGTGGGAGCGGGCTTTTCTACAGATGGCAGTATAAAAGATTGGAATGTGTCAGGCGTAGTTCCGTTTGAGGTGCAGAATGAATTCGTGAAAGATGTGTCGGGAGTTGAAGGAGTGTTCACTCATGTTTCACCGGATGAACTGACTGATTTTGATGTGAAATATAGAGGAAGCGCTCCGGATAGACAGGTCTTGCCGGATGGAGTAACTTTGGAGAGAAAGACTGATAAAAATGCTTATACATATATGAATGTGTCGCTCGATGAAGATTACCATGCCACACAGATTTATACGTTTACAGCTCCGAGGGATATGCATCTGTATGTGAGCCTTGAGGATGCAAATAAGCTGTGTAATATTGTAATTGTAGACGGAAATGTGATAGCGGATATAAATGAGTATGACGCTTATCCATCGCCAAAGGATGTACTTGATCTCGGTGAGCTGAAGAGTGGGCAGAAGGTCGAGATACAGGCAGTTAATCTGTCTACAGTCCTTAAAAAGGGAGTAACGTGTATAGATTTCTATGAATATCACGATGACAAGATGCAGGAATGCAAGGAATCAATTAAGGATAGGACACTTTCACTTGACACAGTGACATCTACATATGTAAAGGGTACGGTGACAGCAAATGAGGATGGTATATTGTATACATCAATTCCTTATTACAGAGGCTTTACAGCGTATGTTGATGGAAAGAAGACTGATATAACAACACTGGCAAATGGCGCACTTGTGGGGCTGGAGCTGACTGCAGGAACACATACAATAGAATTCAGGTATGTAACATATGGATTCAAGCTTGGGCTTATATTATCTGCGGCAGGATGGCTCATAGCTGTCTTATACATGGTGAATCTTAGACGCAGCAGGAAAAAGAAGGTACAGGCTGCATAGAACAGATAGCGCAATAAATTAAGTGGGGATTGATATGGGGATAAAGCAAGGAGAAGTAAACAAACATAAAAAGAGCAGGATACTGTATGCTGCTGTATTCTTAGTTACAGTTCTGGTATATACAGTAATTTTGCTCCTGCAGAAAGCATACCCGTTTGGAGATAAAAGTTTTCTGACGTATGATGCATATGTGCAGTATAAGAATATGTTTCATATGTTATTTGAATGGATTTCGGGAGGTAGCAAAGGAAGCTTTATCTGGTCGATGGGAATGGGAATCGATGCTGTGCAGGAGTCACTGTATTACTGTTTGAGTCCGTTCAATATCCTCGTTCTAATGATGGGAGAGAGCAGGCTGGAACTTTCTATGGTATTGCTTATCATTATAAAATCCGCCTGCCTGCCGGTTACAGCGCTTTGTTTTTTCAGACATACCAATAAGAAAAATACAGAGAATGGGTACAGCCGGACAGTTGTAACGTTCATAGAACTGGCATGCAGTATGGCATATGGATTGTCCGGGTATGTCCTTGCATATGGGCATAATATCATGTGGCTTGACGGGCTTATTCTGCTTCCGATAGTAGCACTTGGCATAGAGCGTCTGTCAGATGGAAAAGGATGGGTGTTATACACGCTGTCTTTGACGGTATCAATCATATGCAATTTCTATTTTTCATTCTATATATGTGTATTTGCCGTGATATATTTCCTGCTGGAAAAACGTGAAAATGTCAGAGGTTTCCTGTGCAGAGGACTTTCGTTTGCCGGCTGCTCGGTGCTATCTGCTCTACTCGCAGGAGTGGTTCTGATCCCTGCCGGACTGGTGGTCATGAGAGCTGCGTCTTCGGTGACTGATATGGAACTTGAAGGAACACAGATGTGGGGGCAGTTTGGAGCGTATATATCCTCGTTCTATCCACTGAAGGATTTGGAATGTGTATCTATGTTCAGCAATAACAGTTATTGTGGAAGTATTGTTGTATTTGCTGCCTGCCTTTTTCTTTTGTCTTATGTGAGTGACTGGAAGACGAGGGTGAAATACTGTATAGCCATGGCCGTGCTTGTGCTCGCCCTGAACTATCTCCCGCTTAATTATGTGTTCCATGGCATGACGATCACACATGGACTTGGAAACAGGTTTGCATTCATATTAACATTTATATTACTTGTTGTAACATATCGAATTCTCATGAATCTTGCTAAGCTGAGACTGAGGTATATTGCTGTAAGTACTGCGGCGGCAGGTGTAATATTTTTGGCAAGTCTTATTGACAACAGAGATATGAGTACCCCGATTGGCTATGTTATATTTATGCTTATGCTGGCATTTGCAGTCATGCTGTGCGTGCTTTGCAGAAGAGAAAGCATAAAGCCGGGAGTGGCTGTGTGTATCATCTGTGGCTGTTGGATAGTTGAACTTATAGGAAATGCGTTATATGTAATGCCGGGCAAGACGGAGGACTGTCTCCTGGCAGATGCTGTAAGACTGGATCAGTGGGAATCTGTATATAATTCTCTGAATACAGAAAATGGCACCAGAAAGAGCGCTATGGTTAATGAAAATTATGCGCCATATTCACAGACAAACTGGTATTCATCCATGGCAAATGGAAATACGATCAGAGCATTTTCCAGTATGGGGCTTGCTCACTTTGACAATGTTGAATATATATATTCTGGCACAACACCGCTTACTTCCCTCATGTATAATGTCAGATATGTGCTGAGCCCGGAAAATGGAACTTATTCTGGATATAGTCTGATTGCTGATAATGATGTTTATAATATATATGAGTCTGATATGCCGGAGATGATGGGCTTTGTGCTTGATGATGATATTGAAGGATGGAAGGCTGATAAATCACCCCTTGAAAACCAGAATGATTTTATAAAGCGTGGCTGTGGGCTCTTATCAGATGTATTTACAGAGATTGATATATCTGATTGGAGTACTTCTTATCTGAATCAAGATACGCTTAAGGAATCTGTGGGATATTGTGTATACAGAACGTCAAATGCATTTGTGCCGATGACACGTTATGAGTTCGATGCGGCATCGGATATGGATATGTATGTCTACAGCAAGGACAGCCGTGATCATTATGTGGAGATGATCGTGGACGGAGAACTCAGGGTATCGAATGGGTCATATGTTACAGAACAGCTGTCACATGTCGGCCTTGTAAAGAAAGGTCAACATGTCAGGATAACTATAGGCGGTGCGACCAGCTCTAAAGCAGGAAGTGTTGGTGAGCGATTTGTAAAGGTATACAATTACAATGCAGATGAATTTGAGAAAGCAGAAGAGAAGATACTCGATAGTCCGCTTGAGTGCACAGGATTTGGAAAGAATACTTTCTATGGGAATGTACATGTGAAAAATCCTGGAATCCTTTATATTGCATATCCATTCAATGACGGATTTAAGATATACGTGGATGGAGAAAATGTTGAAAAAATCCGTTTTGGAAGCGGTAATATGGGTGTGAGAATCTCTTCGGGAAAGCATGAGATAAAAATTACATACAGAACACCGGGACTTGTGACCGGAGTTTGCGTGACTATAGCTGGGATATGCATTTTTATGGTATTGGTTGGTGTTCAGAGAAGAGTGTGTATTACACACCCACCCACTCCATAAACTTCTTCATAGCCGTGCTCTGATTCTTTACCCCTGAGTAAGCAAAGCCGACACTTCTGCTCGGGATAGGAGTGCCAAGCGGAAGCTCAGTGATGACTCCTGAGTCCAGCTGTTCCTGGGCGAATTCACGTACCACGCTGGCAACGCCCATACCGATGGCGGCGAAGTCTATGAGGAGATCCATGTTGTTGATCT
>JAEDGW010000120.1 GCA_016297325.1 Coprococcus sp.
GATCTGATAGTGAAAAAACCGACGGATTATTCATTCCCGTCGGGACACACGGCGGCATCATTTGCGGCTGTCACGGCGTTGTTCATGAGCAGGGAAAAAATGCTGGGCGCAATATCATGCGTGATAGCGATCCTCATAGCGTTCTCAAGAATGTATCTGTATGTGCATTTTCCGACAGATATCATTGGCGGAATAGTGGTAGGAGTGATAGCCGGAGTGGCAGCAGGACTTATACTCAAAGCGATTGATAAAAAACTTGCAGCCAGGGCGGCAGGTACAGATATAGAAAAGCAGTGAAACCCAGATTGTGATGATAAAGATTTCCAGGAACAATATGATTTGGCGGATTGTTGGTTTGGAGGAATACAATTATGAGTGAATATACCATACTGCCGTTGATCAATGCAGCATTTCAGCCGGGTGAAGCGAAAAAGATGGTAGACAGTTTTGAAGACAGGGATTTTCAGGAGATAGCACGTGCTGAATACTATTATTTTACCGGGCAGGCGGAGGAGTGCAATCATATAGCAGAACGTTATCTGATGAGTAATAATATAAAATTGAAGATGTCATCCTGCCTGTTATATGTATACTCTAATCTGACACTTGGCAGAGAAGCTGCATCAAGAAAAGGACTGATGGAGATTCAGAAATGTCTTGAAAAAGAGACGAAAAATCCTTCATCCGCTGAGGACAGGGCTGTCAGTGTATTTGCGGGATATATGTCCTCTGTGCTTTTGCATCTTTCGGTGGATGAACTTCCGGATGTGGAGCTTTATGCAGTAACATTGCCGCCTGGAATTAAGCTGTTTTCTGCCTATGTAATAGCTCACATGGCATATTTAAAAGGCGAGTATGGCAGGGCGCTTGGAATTTGCGAGGCAGCATTGATGTTCAGGGATGATGTATATCCTATTAGTATGATCTATCTGTATTGTATGATTGCAATGTGTCAGATGAATCTGAAACATCTGCAGAAAGCAAAAGATGCATTGATGCTGGCGTGGAACGTGGCGAAAGAAGACGAATTTTTGGAACCCTTTATTGAACATCATGGTTTGCTGCAGGGACTTCTGGAGTCATGTATCCGCAAGGAGGATTCAAAACTATATAACAAATTATCTGATAAAGTCATTGCCTTTAGCAGGGGATGGATGTCAATCCACAATCCTATGTCAGGAAATTCAGTGACGGATGCATTATCCACAGTGGAATTCTCGATTGCAATGCTGGCAAGCCGAGATTGGAATAATCAGGAAATTGCAGATTATCTGGGATTTTCACCCAATACGGTTAAAACTTATCTGAGCAGGATTTATGAAAAAATGAATATAAATAAGAGGGATGAGCTGAAAAATTATATGCTGAAATAGGAAAATATACATTTTCGTATCGAAACGGAGATTACATGGAAGAAGTCAAAATGATAAAATCTTTATATACAGAAATCACTACCCAAATTCAATTTTATTTATAAGGGGGAAACTATATGAAGAGAAGAATTTTGACCACCCTGTTCACTATGTGCATGGTGCTGATACTGTTGCAAATACCGGCATATGCGGGCAAAGCCTATTGCGACATCTGTGGTAAATGGGTAAGTACAACCGGAACTTATGAATACAAAGACGCTGGATATCATTGGCATCACGTTTATTGCACAGAATGTGGCACTAATATCACCAATCCACGTTCTGCGCATGTGTGGAGCGGAACGGCAACCTGCACAAGCGGACAGACTTGCACGATATGCGGCGGAACATCCACCCCGCCCGGACATGATTGGAACTCAAACTGGATTTCGGATGAAAACAATCATTGGCATGAGTGTAATGTCTGCGCAGAAAAGGGCGATGTTGGAGAACATATTTGGAATGATGGCACTATAACTACTTCCCCAACCTGCACAACAGAGGGGGAGAGAAAGTATACTTGCATTGGATGCGGCAGAATAAAAACAGAGACGATCCAAGCTACGGGTCACGACCTCGTGCATCACGATGCACAGGCTGTGACTTGCACCGAAAACGGTTGGGAAGCTTACGATACCTGCAGTAACTGTGATTACACCACCTATACGGAGATTCCTGCAACAGGAGAGCACACAGAAAAGACTACGGTCACAAAGGCAACTATGAAGAGCAACGGCAAGATAGTTGTAAGCTGTTCTGTATGTGAAAAGCTGATCTCATCAAAGGATGTACCAAAGATAGCGGGCATAACACTGTCATCAACGGAACATACCTACAATGGCAATGTCAGAAAACCGGTCGTTACAGTAAAAGACAGCACGGGAAAGAAGCTTGGAAGTACAGCGTACACACTCACTTATTCCGCTGGAAGAAAGTATGTGGGAAGATACACTGTGACTATCAGATTCAAGGGCAATTACAGCGGATCTGTTACGAAGATATTTACTATAAAACCGAAGACCACAAGTATTTCAAGGATTACTGCGGCGAATAATCGGTTGACGATCAAGTGGGCAAGGCAGTCTGTGCAGACTACAGGTTATCAGCTGCAGTACTGTACTTCATCAACATTTGCCGGAGCAAAGACAGTTACTATAGCGAAGCCTGCAACCACAAGCTATACTGCATCAAAACTTCTGGCAAAGAAGAAATATTATGTGAGAATCCGTACTTATAAGAGGGTTACTCAGAATGGAACGACAAAGACATATTATTCAAAATGGAGCAGTACAAAGTCTGCCACAACTAAGTAGATTGCATCATATTGGACGGCAAGGGAGCATGGCAAAAATATAGATTGATGTATCAGGTGTATACTCATCCAAAATACATTGAGCACGAGAAGAGGTTCTTTGAAGGAGTCAATAAGAGATATACAGAGTATACAAAACGGGTGGAGTGATAAGTTTTATCACTCCACTTTTTTGTGCGCCTTGCGGCGCGCGCTTCTAATGGGTGAAAGTCCCTAATCCGCCTTAGTAGTGGGAAGGATATAGCCAAGACCAAGGGTGACCTATTCATAGCAGCGGATTAGATTGTCTTTAAATACACAGAAATTTCACAAACAAAACGCCTCTGTATACTATTGACATTAAAAAATAGAAGTATTAATATTTATGCAACTTGCGTCAAATCACACATAGCTGACGATCAGATATCGCATATCATAAATCAAATTCCTGATTTTGTGCATCTGAGGATTCTGTCAGCATTTCAAAATGAAAAAAGGTGGCTATGAATGTAACTATATGGACTATATGTATGAAAAGATAGATATAGTTGTTAGAGCATAAACACCCGATATATATCACAAGGAGGAAATAGAATGATCAAAACATTGCTTGGTCAGGTGGGCGAGTACAAGAAGGATTCGATACTCACACCTGTATTTACGGCGGCAGAGGTCTTCATGGAGATCCTCATTCCATTTGTGACCGCCAAGATAATCGATGAGGGAATCAACGGACAGGACATGAGCAAGGTGTATATGTATGGCGGACTTATGCTTGTTTTGGCTTTCCTGAGTCTTTTCTTTGGAGTGATGGCGGGCAAATATGCAGCCAGTGCTTCGACGGGATTTGCATGTAACCTGAGAGAGGGCATGTACAGGAACTTGCAGGAATTTTCATTTACGAATATCGACAAGTTCAGCACCGCCAGTCTTATAACACGAATGACAACTGATGTGACAAATGTACAGAATGCGTACCAGATGCTCATACGAATAGCGGTCAGAGCACCACTCATGCTCATTTGCAGTATGATAATGTGCTTTACCATCAACGTGGAGCTGTCCCTTGTATTTGTGGCAGCACTTGTGGTTCTGGCATTTGGATTGTTCTACATCATATTCAAGGTGACACCTATATTTGACGAGGTATTCAGAAACTACGATAACCTGAATGCCAGCGTTCAGGAGAATGTATCGGCGATAAGAGTTGTAAAGGCATTTGTCAGGGAAGAATACGAGGATAAGAAGTTTGGGAAGGCAGCAGAGGTTCTTGCGGAACTGTCCATAAAGGCGGAGAGCCTGCTGGCTTTTAACAATCCAATCATGATGTTCGTCATCTTCACATGTATGATGCTCCTCTCGTGGATCGGAGCGCACTTTATAGTCGGCGGCAGCATGACGACAGGTAATCTCACGTCACTTTTCAGCTATGTCATGAGCATGATGATGTCGCTGATGATGTTGTCCATGGTATTTGTCATGATCTCCATGAGCATGGCAAGTATGAGACGTATATCTGAGGTCCTTGAGGAGACTCCGACCATGACAAATCCTGATGAGCCGATCATGGAGGTGCCTGATGGAAGAATAGATTTCAATCATGTGGATTTTGTGTATAAGGCCGGAAGTGCTGAGGATACACTGAAAGATATAGATATTCACATAAAGTCCGGTGAGACGGTCGGCGTGATAGGTGGAACCGGATGCGGTAAGTCAACATTTGTCAATCTGATAAGCAGACTGTATGATGTGAAGCCGGATGGAGGTTCGGTCTGTGTCGGAGGTCACGACGTGCGTGATTATGACATGGAGACCATCAGAAATGAGGTTGCCGTCGTGCTTCAGAAGAACGTGTTGTTCTCAGGCACGATACTTGACAACCTGAGATGGGGCAAGGAGGATGCCACGGAGGAAGAGTGCCGTGAGGTGTGCGCGCTTGCCTGTGCGGATGAGTTCATAGACAGGATGCCGGATGGATACAACACATGGATCGAGCAGGGCGGAAGCAATGTGTCCGGTGGTCAGAAGCAGAGACTTTGTATTGCAAGAGCACTGCTCAAGAGCCCTAAGGTGCTTATCCTTGATGATTCCACAAGTGCCGTGGATACCGCTACGGATGCGAAGATCAGACAGGCATTTGCAACCAAGATACCGAACACCACCAAGATCATAATCTCACAGAGAATATCAAGTGTGCAGGATGCTGACAGGATCATAGTTCTGGATAACGGAATGGTCAGCGGCTTCGACACACATGAGAATCTGCTCAGAAATAACGTGATATATAAGGAAATCTACGACGTACAGATGTCTGGCGGCGGAGATTTCGATGAGAAGATGAATTAATATAGGTGAAAGGAGGAAGCAGGATGGCTGGAAATTCAGAGAAACACAATAAAATGAATGGAAATATGGATGCGGATATGAAGAGGCAGGAAGATAATATGAAAAAGAAACCAGTGAAAAATCCCATGAAGGCACTTGGAAGATTACTCCGGTATGTCCTTAAGGAATACAAGCTGGCATGTATCACAGTTGTGGTAAGTATACTCATATCGGCGCTTGCGATACTGAGCATATCGATGTTCATGCAGTCTCTTATAGATTCATATATTACGCCGATGATGAAGCAGAGCACACCTGATTATGGCCCTCTGGCCCACAGGATGCTGGGACTTGGACTGATACTGGTTCTGGGAATCATCTGCGCCTATGCATATAACAGGATCATGGTAAATGTGACTCAGGGAACTATGAAGAGACTCAGGGTAGAGCTCTTTGAGAGAATGGAATCCCTTCCGATATCTTTTTTTGACACACATGCACACGGAGATATAATGTCGGTGTACACCAACGATGTTGATACGCTCCGACAGGTTATAAGCCAGAGTATGCCGCAGCTTATCAACTCAAGTATCACATTTATCTCAACACTTATTGCCATGATAGTTCTTGATATACCGCTTACGGTACTTTCTGTCATCATGGTACTTATCATGATAAAGGCGACATCGAGCTTTGGTGCGAAGTCGGGAAGGTACTTCATGAAGCAGCAGCAGGATCTGGGTACGGTCAATGGCTATATAGAGGAAATGATGAGCGGACAGAGGGTTGTCAAGGTGTTCTGCCACGAGGAGAAGGCTTATGAGGATTTCTGTAAGCTGAACAGACAGCTTCAGGACAGTGCTAACAAGGCAAATATGATAGCAAACATCACCATGCCGGTGAATGCCAACCTTGGAAATATAAGCTATGTGCTCTGTGCAGTGCTGGGAGCTGTTCTTGCAATAAACGGCTGGACAGGACTTACCATAGGAACTCTTGTGGCATTCTTGACACTCAACAAGAGTTTTACGATGCCTGTGACACAGATAAGCCAGCAGATCAACGCAATAGTTATGGCGGCGGCCGGAGCTGACAGAGTATTTACTATGATAGATGAGAATCCTGAGGAGGACGAGGGCTATGTAGAGCTGGTAAATGCAAAGAAGGATGCAAATGGCAATCTCACTGAGACTGAGGAGAGAACTGGACTCTGGGCATGGAGACACAGGCATGAGACAGGTGAGGTCACATACAGAGAGCTCACAGGTGAGGTTGAATTTGAGAATGTTGACTTCGGTTACAACCCGGATAAGATTGTTCTCCACGACATCAATATGTATGCAAAGCCTGGACAGAAGATAGCATTTGTCGGAAGTACAGGTGCAGGTAAGACGACCATAACCAATCTGATAAACAGGTTCTACGATATACAGGACGGCAAGATACGATACGACAATATCAACATAGGCAAGATCAAGAAGCCGGATCTCAGACGGAGTCTTGGAATAGTGCTTCAGGATACTCATCTGTTCACGGGAACAGTCATGGACAATATCAGATACGGCAAGCTGGATGCCACGGATGAGGAGTGCATCAAGGCCGCGAAGCTGGCAAATGCCCACGACTTCATCAAGCGTCTTCCTGATGGTTACAACACGGTGCTTACCGGGGATGGCTCAAATCTCAGTCAGGGACAGAGACAGCTTCTTGCGATCGCAAGGGCAGCGGTTGCGGATCCACCGGCACTGATCCTGGACGAGGCAACTTCATCCATAGATACTAGAACCGAGGCCATGGTGTCCAAGGGAATGGATGCCCTCATGGAGGGAAGAACATCATTTGTCATAGCCCACAGACTTTCCACGGTCAAGGATGCAGACTGTATCATGGTCATGGAGCAGGGACGTATCATAGAGAGAGGCACCCACGACCAGCTCATAGATATGAAGGGCAGATATTATCAGCTTTATACTGGCAAGAAAGCAGTGGCAGAGTAATCGTCTCCAATTTGTATTATGAGATAGGTACTTCCGTTCCCCGTAGGCTCAGGGGTCAGGTACTTCTGTCCCCAAACGAAAAAATTGCATACAAAAAACAGAAAATTGCTTGCAATTAAAAAATCCATGTGCTACCATAAGGGCAATTAATGGTAGTCGCAGTTAAGCTCAACGAGATGAAAGTTTCGTTGGGCTTTTTATTTTCGTAAGGAGGGGCCCGCGTAAGCGGGAGGAATCCTTGCGAAGCACGCGTGCGCCGCGCGGAGCGCCTTAAAATGCGCATGTTCAATTATTTTTCGTAAGGGGGACCCGCCGTCAAGGCGGGAGATTCCTTGCGAAGCACGCATGCGCCCGCGCGGAGCGCCTTAAAATGCGCATGTTCAATTATTTTTCGTAAGGGGGACCC
>JAEDGW010000121.1 GCA_016297325.1 Coprococcus sp.
ATGTGGATCTCGGACATCTGTCACCGATGATGCCTGTGGTATGCGGAAGCATGGGAACTCTTGTGGTGGACGGCCAGGATATGAGTCTTTCCATGGAGATGAGGTAGTGAGAAGCCTGTTGGCTGTTTGGTTGGCTGAAAATGGTTGAAAAAATAAAGGCAAAAAAATAAAAAATACTATTGTGCAAAAAAATATATCGTGCTACACTAAGTGGCAGATATGACAAAGGCATAGACGGAAAGAGTAGTGTGGTGGATGCATCCAGAGAGAGCTGCATATGTGGATTAAGCAGGGATCAGAGCATATGGTGGAAGCGGCTTATGATATATCACATGAAGACCACTCCCGAGCCGTGCGCGACATAAGCGTCACCGCGTAGCTGCGTTAAAGGCATAATTGAGTTAAAAGTTAAGGTGGAAACGTGCATATGCACCCTTAGATAGATGATATCTGAGGGTGCTTTTTTAGTTGTTATATGCAGCTGATGCAGATTCGGACGCCGCGCAGAGTATAATTTGATGCTTTATGCGTCTGCACCTTATTTTCACTTTATAAGAAGTAAAAAGGAGAACTGACATGGTAAATTTCAAAGAAGACGAACAGCTTAAGACACTGAATCATTCATGTGCACATCTTATGGCACAGGCTATCAAGCATCTGTACCCACAGGCAAAGTTCTGGGTAGGACCTGTAGTTGCAGAAGGATTCTACTATGATGTAGATCTCGGTGATGATGTTATCAGAGGTGAGGAAGATCTCGCAGCCATCGAGAAAGAGATGAAGAAGATCGCCAAGAGCGGCAAGAAGATCATCCGCAAGGAGATCACAAAGGCTGAGGCTCTTGAGATGTTCAAGGATGATGAGTACAAGATCGATCTTATAAATGGACTTGAGGACGGAACTATCACATGCTATGAGCAGGGCGATTTCACAGACCTCTGCCGTGGACCTCACGTAGACAATGTAAAGCTTTGCCGTAACTTCAAGCTCATCAGACATTCAGGAGCTTATTGGAAGGGCGACAGCAAGAACAAGGTTCTTCAGAGAATATACGGTGTGTGCTTCCCTACAAAGGAGGAGCTTGAGGAGCATCTTCAGTTACTTGAGGAGGCAAAGGAGAGAGACCACAGAAAGATCGGTAAGGATATGCAGCTCTTCATGGTTGATGACCTTGTAGGACGTGGACTTCCAATGTTCCTTCCAAAGGGATATACAGTATGGCAGGAGCTTGAGAATTATATCAAGCGCAAGGAGAGAAAGCTCGGCTATCTCCACGTTATGACACCTTGTGTAGGTACAGTAAACCTTTACAAGACATCAGGCCACTGGGATCACTACAAGGACAACATGTTCCCGGCAATGGAGATGGAGGGTGAGTCATTTGTACTTCGTCCAATGAACTGTCCACACCACATGATGATATATGCAAACAAGATGCATTCCTATAAGGATCTCCCTATCAGGATCGCTGAGATCGCACATGACTTCAGATTTGAGGCAAGTGGTACACTCAAGGGTATTGAGAGAGGAAGACACTTCTGTCAGAACGACTCACATATATTTGTTACACCTGATCAGATCGAGGAAGAGTTTGCAGGAGTTGTTAAGCTGATATTTGACACATACAAGGACTTCGGAATCACAGATTACAGATGTGTACTGTCACTCCGTGATCCAGAGGACAAGGTAAAGTATCACGATGACGATGAGATGTGGAACACAGCAGAGAACGCCCTCAGAAGAGTTCTTGATGACATAGGAATCGATTACACAGAGGAGATCGGTGAGGCTGCATTCTACGGACCAAAGCTTGATGTAAACGTTAAGCCGGCTGTAGGAAATGAGTACACACTCTCAACTTGCCAGCTCGACTTCTGTCTGCCAGCCAAGTTCGATCTGAAATATATCGACAAGGACGGCGAGAAGAAGACTCCGGTAGTTCTCCACAGAGCTATCCTTGGATCTCTCGACAGATTCATGGCTTACATCCTTGAGGAGACAAAGGGAAATCTCCCAACATGGCTTGCACCTGTACAGGTAAGAGTTATGCCAGTCAAGACAGACAACGAGGATCTCATGGCTTACGCTCACAAGGTTGTTGATGCCCTTGACGACATCGATGTTCGTGTAGAACTCGACGATAGAGCAGAAAAACTTGGCTATCGTATGCGTGAGGGTCAGGTTCAGAAGGTTCCATACCTTCTCGTAATCGGATTCAACGAGGCCGAGAACGGAACAGTATCATACAGACTCCACGGTGAGGCTGACACAACAGTTCTTCCACTTGACGAGTTTGTACAGAAGATCGACACAGAGATCAAGACAATGGCTCATAAGTAAGAATAAATGTGAATAAATACAAAGGAGTCCTGCAATATATGTTATTGCAGGGCTCTTATTTTTGCTATCGCCATTGTTGGGAGGCTATGTTATACTAATTACATTAGACTTTAGGAGGGTATGTATATGGGCAGTTATTTAAATCCGGGAAATGATCTGTTTAAAATGGCTAGGCAGTCACAGATTTTTGTAGATAAAAGTGGATTGATAGATGTAACCAATAAGAGTCTTGGAACTTTACAGCGCTATATGTGTGTAAGTCGTCCAAGAAAATTTGGTAAGTCGATGGCTGCTGATATGCTTGCCGCATATTATGGAAGAGGCACGGATTCTATGCATTTGTTTCACGATCTTAAAATAGAAGGTAGTGACACATTTGAAAAGCATCTCAACCAGTATGACGTTATAAAGGTGGATATGCAGGAATTCCTCAGTGCTACTGATAATGTTGCAGATATGCTTAAATTGATACAGGACAGACTTATCAGAGAATTGATGGGTGCGTATCCGGAATATGTATGTACGGATAATCTTGTATTTGCCATGAAGGATATATACTCAGCTACTAAGCATCCATTTGTTATACTTATAGATGAATGGGATTGTCTTTTTAGGGAATATGAGCAGGACAAGGATGCACAGAAGAAATATCTGGATTTCCTGAGGTCGTGGCTAAAGGATAAGGATTATGTTGCTCTGGCATACATGACTGGAATTTTGCCGATAAAAAAATATGGTTCGCATTCCGCTCTTAATATGTTTATGGAATATTCGATGACTGATCCGGGAAATCTGGCAGAATATTTTGGATTTACGGAGACAGAGGTAAGGGAGCTGTGCGAACAGTATAATATGGAGTTTGATGAGGCAAAGGACTGGTACAATGGATATCACCTGGTGTCGCACACTGCCTCAGGAGATTTGAAATTCTCCATGTATAGTCCAAAGTCAGTTGTTGAGGCTATGCTGCGTCATAGATTTGGCACATATTGGAATCAGACTGAGACATATGAAGCGTTGAAAATATATATACAGATGAATATGGATGGACTTAAGGATGCGGTGGTAAAGATGCTGGCAGGTGAGAGTGTCCGTGTCAATACCGGAACATTCAGCAATGATATGACCACATTTGCTTCAAAGGATGATGTTCTTACACTTCTTGTGCATTTGGGGTATCTCACATATAGCAGTGATGATGAAACTGTTGCGATTCCAAATAAAGAGGTCTCTAAGGAATATGTGAATGCTATAAGCACGATGCAGTGGAATGACGTTACCCGTGCAGTTGATGGATCAAGAAAACTTCTGGAATCACTGTGGAACATGGATGCTCAGGCAGTCGCTGAAGGTATAGAATCAGCACATCAGGAGATACCATCAATTGAATACAATGATGAGAATTCACTCAGTTGTACGGTAAATCTGGCATTCTATTTCGCAAGAGAGTATTACAAAATAGTTCGTGAACTTCCTGCTGGAAGAGGATTTGCTGATATATGTTTTATTCCTAAGACCAGACATCTGGATAAGGATAAGCCGGCGGTCGTAGTTGAACTAAAATGGGATAAGGATGTTCAGGCGGCAATAGATCAGATCAAGGAAAGAAAATATGTGGATGCATTAAAAGACTATAAAGGCAATTTGCTTCTTGTAGGAATAAACTACGACAAAAAGACCAGAAAGCATGAGTGTAAGATAGAAAAGTTCAAAAAATAAGTAAGCGATAGTGTAATTAGATATTTAATAATGGAGGAGATTGACTGTATAGTTGGTCTCCTAATTTTACACCACAGATTCACTTACCCTGTCCGCAAGGACAGGGTATTATTTTTTTAATACGGATGTGAGGAGGCATAGGATATGAGACAGGGATATAAGTTTATACGTGAGAGTGACTGTAAACGGGACGATGATTATTTAAGCCATCTTTTTAACGATATTTTCTGCTGGACAAATGGCACATATAAGCTCTGTTATTCACGTCCGGATATGGAGGCCGTGAACGGAGATAATATACTCGACATTGAGAACGGGGAGAATAGAATACTGTCATTTGACTATCATATGCAGCTCCTTGTAAGCAAGAGAAATGATCTGGAAAATACAGAAAATGATAAAGCTGAAGATAACGAAGAAAACGATAGAGAGGTGTGGGAGACACTGATAAACGTGTCAGCGTACGACTTTCCGAATGTCAGGCAGCTCAAGGCGGATATACGGACCATCTGGGATTCCGATATGGAAGATGCCCAGATCGTGAGGAATAATAGCGGAGAGCCATATGAAAAAGTGCTGTGTCTTGGGACGGAGGGGACATATGTTGAGGATGGATATGTTCTCCGAAGGATAAAGAGATATCCGGAGTGCGACACGCCGGACATATATGAGTTGGAGATAGGAACAAATTGTGGTGGGGAATCTGGAATCGCCCATTTTTACCGTTTGACCGGCCTGAACAAGGAAGATATCCGCTGGCTGTATACATGCGTTACGAGGTTCATAGAAAATGCTGAGGACTTGTATAATCACCGACTGAAACTTCGCCGGGATAGAGAAAAGCATAACAAGAGAATTGATGGCGAAGTCCTGATGTGCATGGAGAACAGCTTTGAGCTTGTCATCGAAGGCGAAGAGCTGGCCAGTATCGAGTATTGGGATTTTAGAGGCGAAAATCTGACAAAGGAATATAATACGAGGGTTTGGTCTATAGATGGCGATGACAACAGAATTGATCTGGAAAATGGAGAAATGCTGTATATGGATCAGATATATTCAATAGATAAAAAAAGCCCCACCGAGGAGATTCTGTGCATGGGAGTGGAGGAGATAGCCGAGGATTTCTGCGACAGCATACTTGTGAAGACGATGACGATGCTGGATGATTTTGGAATCATGGAGGTATCTGAGCTCTGTGAAAAATATGGTGAGTACATAGATAACAGGTATTATATGTGCCGAGAGGAACACGGATTTGATATGCCGGAAGACGTATTTCCTGTAGATGGCGTGAAGCCGTATGTTGAGGAAGTTGTACGGCTTTTGAAGTCGAAGATATAAAGAGCATTATGTGAGGAGGAACCGCTATGAACGAAGTTCATACTCGGAATCGGTTCCGACGACCTGCCCCGCTCGTGTAAGCGAGAGGGGCGATACATATTATATGAGGAGGAACCGCAAATATAACAAAAGCATGTATATATGAATCCCATCTGCCCTGCTGGAAATCATATGTACATGCTTTTGTGTTTTGATCGGGTAAATCTGATTTAAATGCAATAGTTATCCGCCGCTTCAGGTTTCTCAGCTACAAGGTCGGCGATGGTGGTGTTATCAACTACATCACGGATCGCCTGATCCAGTCTGCGCCAGAGCGCGATGGTGGAACATTTTGCCTCACGGTCGCACTGGAATTCATCTGCATCAAGGCATGCAACAGGTGATATGCCGCCCTCGGTTAGCCTTAAGACCATGCCGACTGTTATGTCCTCAGGGGCTTTTCTGAGAAGATAGCCTCCCTGCGGTCCTCTGGTGCTCTTCACCAGTCCGCCGGAGTTCAGGACAGATGTGATCTGTTCAAGGTACTTTTCAGATATCTCTTCCTGAGCTGCAACATCCTTGATGCTCACAGGTTTGTTGTCAGTTCTGGCTGCTATGTTTATAAGAAAACGCAGAGCGTAACGTCCCTTTGTGGATACTTTCATATGTAAACCTCCCAAATGCCTGTATTTATTGACGATTTCTATCATTTATACGTCTATTATACCATTTTGGAAAAAACAATCAAGATAATTCATAAAAAACCTATTGACAAAGTAGGAATTAGGTTGTAATATACAGCTATACTTAATTCATAGTTTCCGAGTAGGAATTGTGTGAAAAGTAAAAATAATCACAGACCAGACAAAAGTCAGGTAAAATGCAAAGACAAAAATTGAGAAAGAGGTGTTGATATGATGGGAAGAACATTTAAACCACAGTACCTTAACGAAGACAGACGAATGTGTTGCATGGAGGCCATGTGTTGTTGCTGTTAAAGGTATCACAACACAGAGATAGATATAAGAGAAATATACGTAATAGATATAAATTGCGGATTATACATAATAGACAGACAACATAAAAATAGAGTATAATGCAACGGAGAGCTCATACATAAGATAAAGGAATGAGCAACGTGCATGACGGATAAAATATTTGAATATAAGGAGAATAAGATCATGGCAAAGAAGACAAAAGCAGAGAGAAATTTAAAGTTTGAGACATTACAGTTACACGTAGGACAGGAGACAGCAGATCCAGTTACAGATGCAAGAGCAGTACCTATCTACCAGACATCATCATATGTATTCCACAACTCACAGCATGCAGCAGACAGATTCGCACTCAAGGATGCAGGTAACATCTACGGAAGACTGACAAACCCAACAGAGGATGTATTTGAGAGAAGAATCGCAGCTCTTGAGGGTGGTGTTGCAGCACTTGCAGTTGGATCAGGTGCAGCAGCAGTAACATATACAATTCAGAACCTTGCACTTGCAGGAGATCACATCGTAGCAGCAAAGAACATCTATGGTGGAACATACAATCTCCTTGCACATACACTTAAGGATTACAACGTAGACACAACATTCGTTGATCCACTTGATCCACAGGCATTTGAGGATGCTATCCAGGAGAACACAAAGGCCCTCTACATCGAGGTTCTTGGAAATCCTAACTCAGAGGTTTCAGATATCGAGACAATCGCAAAGATCGCTCACGCACACAAGATTCCTCTTGTAATCGACAGCACATTTGCAACACCATACCTTGTAAGACCTATCGAGTACGGCGCTGACATCGTAGTTCACTCAGCAACAAAGTTCATCGGTGGACACGGAACAACTATCGGTGGTGTCATCATCGACAGCGGTAACTTTGACTGGAAGGCATCAGGCAAGTTCCCACAGCTCACAGAGCCAAATGAGAGCTACCACGGAATCAGTTTCGTAGACGCAGCAGGCCCTGCAGCATTTGTCACAAGAATCAGAGCTAT
>JAEDGW010000122.1 GCA_016297325.1 Coprococcus sp.
ATCACAGCCAAGCAACCAATCACAGCCAAGCAGCTGATCATACCAAACTAACCAATCAAAGAAAGCAACTAATCACCACAAATTACATCCTACCCTCATACACAGCTTCGTTTGTGAACTCAATTCCAAGCTTCTTGAATGTGTTCATGTCAACAGCCGACAGTATGGCAGATGTGTGGAGCTGGCATCCGGCAAGCTTTGGAAGCTGCTGCAGAGCAAGCTTTGCGTTTGGATCTGATACGGCACACATGGACAGGGCTATGAGAACCTCGTCTGTGTGGAGCCTTGGATTCTTGCTGCCAAGGTACTGGGTCTTCAGCTTCTGGATAGGCTCGATAAATGTCCTTGAGATCAGATGTGTCTTCTTGTCGATGCCGCCAAGAATCTTGATGGCATTCAGGAGGACTGCTGATGAAGGTCCGAGAAGGTCTGAGGTAGAACCCGTGACGATGGTTCCGTCTGGCAGCTCAAGTGCAGCTGCAGCGCAGCCGGTCTCCTCGGCAAGCTTATTGGCAACAGGGACAACGGCGCGGTCATCCACGGTGATCTTTGCCTGCTTCATGATGAGCTCCTGTTTGTAGACCTCATCCTTTGTTGCCTCGTCTCTGACAAATCTGTTCACGGACTGATAATATCTTCTGATGATCTCCTGCTTTGAAGCCTCCTGACAAGCCTCGTCATCAACGATGCAGTTTCCTGCCATGTTGACACCCATGTCTGTAGGGGACTTGTATGGGCAGTGTCCGTAGATTCCTTCGAACATAGCCGCAAGAACAGGGTAGATCTCTATGTCACGGTTGTAGTTGACTGTAGTCTCACCGTATGCCTCCAGATGGAACGGATCGATCATATTCACATCATTGAGGTCGGCTGTTGCAGCCTCATATGCCAGGTTTACAGGGTGCTTGAGAGGAATATTCCAGATAGGGAATGTCTCAAACTTTGCATATCCGGCCTTCACACCGCGTTTATTCTCATGGTAGAGCTGGGAGAGACATGTAGCCATCTTGCCGCTTCCAGGGCCAGGTGCTGTGACGATGACGAGAGGTCTGGTAGTCTCAACATACTCATTCTTGCCGTATCCCTCATCGCTGACGATCTTCTCGACGTTGTTTGGGTAGCCCTCTATTGAGTAGTGGTGGTAAACCTTGATCCCTATTGCTTCAAGCTTCTTCTGGAATACATCAGCGGAAGGCTGCCCTGCGTATCTTGTGATGACTACGCTGCTCACATACAGCCCCTTTTCCTTGTATACGCCGATAAGTCTGATAACGTCCTGATCGTAAGTGATGCCGAGGTCATGTCTGATCTTGTTTCGCTCTATGTCGGCAGCGTTGATTGATATGATCATCTCAGCCTGGTCAGCAAGCTGAAGAAGCATCTGAAGCTTGCTGTCCGGTGCGAATCCCGGAAGGACTCTGGATGCGTGGTAGTCATCAAATAACTTTCCGCCAAATTCCAGATACAGCTTGTCTCCGAATTGCCCGATCCTCTCTCTGATATGCTCAGACTGCATGGACAGGTATTTGTCATTGTCAAAGCCAATTTTTCTCATCTTGTGAATCTCCTTAAACTATATGATTGAGCAGACATAGGAATAGTCTGCATACTTCTTATGAAAAATTATTCCGCCCGAAATATATGCAATATATGAAATGTGAAAAGAACGGGAACAGAATTATTTTTTACAAAATAATGTACCAAAGCGAAATACTTAAATTTATAAAGCGTCCTATAAGAGAATACCACACAGATGGGAGAAAAAACAGAGGAAAGTTAGGCAAATTCGCAAATGTAATAATGCGGTAAAATTTTCCTATATTACAGTGTTTTATATTGAAAATAGTGGATATATTGGGTAGAGTAAGGGTGTGGGAATAATTCCCGTAAATAGTAGAATATGGAAGATTTGCTGCCGGGAAGATATGAGGTGTTTTAGAAAATACAAACAGCATTTGCCTGGAAGTATTGAAGAAGAACAGATAGAATTGCAGAAAAAGGAGGTACAGACATGAGTGCAGATTACATCACAATGACCATACCAAAACAGAAGAGAATAGCTCTGATCGCCCATGATGCGAAGAAGGAAGAACTCATCAAATGGTGCGAGGACAACAAAGGCATACTAAGCCAGCATGAGCTGTGCGGAACGGGAACTACAGCCCGCATGATAACGGACAGGACAAACCTTCAGGTGAAGGGTTACAACAGCGGCCCACTTGGCGGAGACCAGCAGATCGGTGCCAAGATAGTGGAGGGCAGGATAGATTTCGTAGTATTCTTCTCTGATCCGCTCACGGCAGCTCCACACGATCCTGATGTGAAGGCTCTGCTCCGTATCGCCCAGGTGTACGACATACCTATGGCGAACAACAAAGCTACAGCGGACTTCATGATCCAGTCGAAGCTGATGGACGAGCCATATGACCACAAGGTTATCAACTTCCAGAAGAATATCGACAACAGGGCGAACACGCTGGGTAAATAACCGTATAACAAAAATTAACTTTAAAAATCCACAGAATGTCTGGCAAATGCTGTATGTTCTGTGGATTTTTTGCCACTGTTTGCATATGGAAGGAATGGAGAGATCTGACATCATCCATGAGTGGAGGGGCCTGACCCCATCGGTGGTCTTATCTGCAAAAATATACAAAATGTATTGTGTATTTTTACATTAATTCGTTGTAAGCGGGGGGCGCCAGGTGGTATAATTTTTCAGAATGTTGCCCTAAAATTATGTGGATATGAAGAAAGATGTTTATACATAGATATCGGCGAAAGCGGGCGCACAGTGATGGACAACAAAAAGTGTAAAAAGGAGAGGCTTATGAGAAGGATGAAACGATTTATGGCATTTGCACTGTCGGCGGCTATGATGCTGACCACGGTGAATATGCCAGAAGTGACCGCCTGGGCACAGGATGACAGCAGGGCGGACGTGGCAGAGCTTGCTGCGGATGAGGCAAAGACGCCGGTCAGTGCGGAGATGACCGCTACAAAGACGGTATTTCCGTATGGAGAGAAGTTATGTCTCGATCGATTTGTGAAAGTGGATGTAACGTATGAGGACGGAACAACAGAGAATCTTGCGTACAGATTTGATTCTAACGGAGGCTGTTATAGCGCTGCTGATGACTATGGCAATGACTACAAGTTCATGTTTGGCACCTCTACGGATAATATGGCGGACATACCTGATAACGTTTCCGCATACTACAAAGGAGAACAGACTCTTTATTTCTGCAACAGGGATCAGGAGACCTACAACTGGGATGTATTAGCCAGCACAGGGATTGAATTTGTGTCGCCGGTCCAGGCGGCAGAACCGCTTAAGGTAGGCGAGAATAAAGCATATAATGGTGGCATATATAAGTTTGAATTGGCGCATGCGGGCAGACTTGTTGTGTCATATGAGGACGCAAAAGGAGATGTTGAAGAACTCAAATATGAGATAGATTCAGATGGGGAGCTGTCATCTAATTATTATTCCAACAACAGTGACAATATATGTAGTGGCGGCAACACATACTATTACAAGGCGTCCGATATCTGGCGGGATGACGGAGATGATATGACCCTGAATGTCACATATGAGAAGCTTGATGAGCTGCAGATCGGTGAAAATGTATTTCCCCTCAAGAAGAGTGAAAAAAAGTATTTCACAATAACCCCTGAAAAAGATGCGAGATACATTCTTGAAAGTCTGAAAGACCAGCGCCTGACAGTGGATCTCTATGATAACAAGGGAGAGTCAGTGAGCTACAGCAGTTATGGTTACAGAGGAGATTCCAAGGTAACGGGCATAGAGGCTGATCTGAAGGCGGATGTTGAATATACCGTATATATAAAGGGAAATCCATGGGAAGACCTTGATGAGGCAAAACTTGAGATGAATACCGTAGAGTCTGCGTACAGCGGTTATACTGAGTTGAAACCTGATCAGCCAGTAACGATCGATACTCCGGATGCCGATACGGACTACATATTTGGCTTTACTCCGGATGCTGATGGAGAATATGTATTTATAGGTAAGTCTGCAGATATAGAGATATATAAGCTTGGAGACCGTGACATGTCTATTGGTGATTCTTACATCTATGTTGACATGGAGATTGTCAGCTTAGAGACCGCCACACTTGAGAAGGGCGAGCGCTATATTGCTGTGGTCGAAAGCTACTCAGGTGATGGCAGCATAAAGCCGATGACGGTAGAGGTTGCCAGAAAGAGAACATTGTCATCCATTAACATAGAGATGACAAAGGATACATTTGCGCCAAATGACTTCAGAGGTATCCTGGCTGATATGACGGTCACTGCGGTTTATGATGACGGTTATGAAGAAGTGCTTCCGGCACCAGGAATTGCAAAGGATCAGAGCAGGAACACTGTACATGACAAGTATGGCAATGAGTATATTTTGAAGCTGGATGATGAAGATTTCTGGACGGACAATTACGGGGCTGATCTGGATCAGGGAGGTCAGGAGCACATCCTTAAAGTGCAGAACGTATCTGGCGGTATATCAGCAGAAGCGAAGATCAGGTTCGGCAAGCTGGCAGACTTTGAGTTCCCGAAAGTAAGTGTTGGAGAAAATAATATAGAAGCATACACATATTATTCGTTTACCGTCTCGCAGGCTTCAAAACTTTCGTCTGAAGTTGAAGGGCTTTCGGAAGATCGCAATCCGCTTATGCTTTATGATGAGGATGGCAAGTACATCACTTTTGGCAATACTATATTTTTGCCTGGACATACGTACTATATGAACTCGGAAACCAGATATGATAATGATGATAATTATCATAACAGTTACACAGTTGATCTCAAAGAAAATGTGATGCCTGATCTTTCGGGCGGAGAATGTACAACAGAAGTTCAGAATGGATATGCTGAGTGGATCTTCCGGACAACGATGGCCGGAACATATATATTTAGTCTGCCTGATATGGGTGATGATAAGGCCCCGCAGTGTTCTATCAGCGTCTCAGATATTGATGGAGAATATATAGAAGGATCGTCAGTATATCTCGAGGTAGAACTGGAAGCGGACACATATTATAAGATTGGGGCAAGCGTTCCTTCGGGTGAGGATACACTGAGAGCTACAGCTAAGAGACTGTCAATTCCTGAGAGTGCGGTCATAACCATGGCCAAGACAGATTATGTCGTTGGAATGGATGCAGGTTATTTCAATGGAATGAGGATAGATTTTACCAATGATGATGGCACAACGACAGTTGCTAAGAATTTTAAGTCCAGTGTGTTATATGGCACTGTTATGTTCAATGCAGAGATCTATTACTCTATGAATGGAGGAGAGAAAAAACAGTTATCAGCGATCACACCGATGACAGAGACGGGTGTGATGACAATATACGTCATGCTGGATGACAAGGTTCTTGGCAGTTGTGATGTGAATATCAAGCCTTATGATCAGGTGGATATCCCGGAGCTTAAGGAAGGGGATAATCCGGATACGGTATTGTTCCGTTTCTACAAGTTCACGGCTATGGCAGATCAGCCTGCTGTGTTCGTGGCAGATGACAAAAATGCATATTTTGATGTCTACAAGCTGGAGGGTGGAAGCTTTGTAAAGCTTGATGATGAAACCAAGCTTAATGCAGGCGAGACATATTATTGCAAGGCATGGCGCTACGATGATAATTCGGTTGATCAGACAGATGTCAATCTGAGCTTCCAGACTATCAGGAAGCTCACAGCTATCAAGCTTACCGGATTTGACAGACCTCTGTACAATCTTGGCGCGGATGCTATGGCAGATAGTATGGAAATAATGATGCATAGCGTTCATTATACGCTGACATATAATGATGGCAGCGAGGAGAAACGTGTATTAGGAGATAATAAGCAGCCTGTTGTTGGCGGATACATTAAAAAGAATGGCGACAAGGGACTTATTGCGAACGTATCGTGTGGCAGTCTCAGTGATACCCTTGAGATTCCATTTGCAGATCCAGCCACAGCACCGGCGCTTACATTAAAGGACAATAAGGCACACATAGACCTCACAGAAGCAGGGCAGTATGTGTACAAGTTCAAGGCTCCTGTTACGGGTTACTACAATCTTGAAGTTGGCATGCCAGACGGATATTATGAGTGCTACAGCAACTTCTACAAGAGCACAGAGCTCGACACACAGCCGTATGTTGACATGAACCAGAGACTTGTGAAGGCTGGGGAGACATATTATGTGTGCGTATATGCGTACAGCGAGACACTTGACATCAACCTTGTATGTAAGCCTCAGATCAAGGCAGCAACTACCACGGCCGATGGAGTGAAGATCGTTTCAAAGAAGGTCGGCACAGGTGCTGCTGCACATTATGAGCTTGCAGAGGAGAAGATTGCAAGGATCAAGACAGTGACTCTGGCAGCTACATCCTACACATACGACACAAAGGCGAAGAAGCCTGTAGTCACAGTCAAGGATTCAGCGGGCAAGGTAATCACAGCATCAAATTACACAGTGACATACATGAACAATACTAATGTTGGAACCGCCACGGCAAAGATCACATTCAAGGGCAATTACTCAGGAACAGTGACCAGAACATTTGCGATCAAGAAGTTTGCAGCCCCTGCAGCTCCGAAAGTGACGAAGCTTGAAAATACTGCAAAGGGAATTATAGTGACCTGGACAGTTTCAGCAAATGCCACAAGTTACGAGATATACAGAAGTGCGAATGGCGGCAAGTATGTCAAGGCAGACACACTGTATATCAAGGGCACAAGCAGACAGCAGACACTCGGATATGTAGACCTCAAGACAAAGACAAATGGCGGCAAGTATGCATACAAGATCCTGGCGGTAAGATCGCTCGGCAACGTGACTGTTAAGTCAGCCATGGGCACAGGCCAGACTGCATACTACATGGTGACTCCATCGGGCATCAGGATGTCAAATAGTGCGGGCAGGACTGTCAGGGTATCCTATGCAGCAAACTCAAAAGCTACAGGTTATCAGATAAGATACTCACTTAAGTCCAGCATGACAGGTGCAAAAGTGATAAAGATGGCGGGCAGCAGGAGTATTGCTAAGAATATCACAGGCCTCACAAAGGGTAAGAAGTATTATGTGAGTGTAAGAAGCTACAAGACTGTAGGCAAGACAACTTACTATTCAGCATGGAGCACTCCAAAGAGTGTTACGGTGAGCAAGTAATAAAAAGTTAAATATCAGTGTTAGAGGATAATCCCTCCGGATCACAGAGCAAAAACTGTGATCTGGAGGGATTTTTTTGTTCATATGTCAGAAAGGAGCATCCAAATAGTGCATAAAGCTTTTATTTATGCACTGACAACGTTTTC
>JAEDGW010000021.1 GCA_016297325.1 Coprococcus sp.
AAGTATATCCGGATTCTATCAGCTCATATACCGTCTCACAGCGGTCAAACTTTACACTGGCATCTTTTTTCGCAAGCTTCTTCATCGACTGGTACAAAGTTTTCGTATCCTGCAGGCTATCCCTGTCAAGATCCATTTTATAGCTGATGATCCTCATCGCCTCTATATTCTGTGCAAAGTCCTCGTCATGATTGCCGCGTAGCAGAATTACATTTGGCGGGACATTCATTATCCATTCCAGCACCTCAGCGTTCTTTGGTCCCTTATCCACATAATCCCCGGCACATATCAGAGTGTCACTGTCTTCTAAATTTATCTTCTCAAGCATCCGGATCAGCTCGTCATAGCATCCGTGAATGTCCGATATTACATAACTGCCCATAAAAGCCTCCCTTATACTTTTTTTCTGTCTATTGCGCGATTCAGGATAAGAAGTGCCGTGGTGGTAAAGAATACGCATATCACCGCCATCGCCATTCCAACCGACACGCTTCCCTGTTCAAATTCCCTGACTATAAATGTCGATACGACAAGTGTGTTCGGGGGTGCTATCAGACTTGCCGTGACAAGTTCACGGAACGATATGATGAATGTCATCATCCAGCCTGCCGCCACGCCCTTCTTTATCAGCGGAAGTGTTATTCGTCTGAATATATACACGGGGCTTCCGCCGAACACCTGCCCTGCCGCCATAAGGCTTCCACTCACCTGTGAAAATGACGAAGTGACATATTGTATCGTATACGGCAGAAACAGAACCACGTATGCCAGCACCAGGATTCCCATAGTATTGTAGAGCGGCAGTACATTATATATCTGATTCCAGAACAACATTATTCCTATGACCAGGACTATTCCCGGAAGCATTTCCGGCAGAAGTCCCACTCCCTCAAGGACTTTTCTGAACCTGAATTTTGATCTTCTTACAGCCAGTACTATGAGTGTTCCGAGCAGCGCACATATAGTTGCCGCTGTCACTGCGAGCACAAAGCTGTTTAGAAGCGCATTTATTCCCTTTGTGTTCTCAGTAAAAAGCTCCACATAATGCTGGAATGTAAAGTTTCCCTTTGCAAATCCATAGCCACGAAGCTTTATAAGTGAAGTGGATATAACCGAAAAATAAGGAATTCCGACTGCAATGACCAGAACCAGCACAATGTAGATCCACGCCTGCACATTCACAACCGCTGGAAGTTTGACTTCCGTAAATTTTTTTCCCTTGCCGCTCACCAGATTATAGGTTCTTCTGGTCGTAATGTAATTCTGCAGCAGCCACATGCACAGACACACACCTATGAGAACTGATGACAAAGTCGCAGCCTTTCCGAACGCTACCGGTGCCACTGTTGCATACCTGTGGATCTCTGTGGTAAACACGTCAAATCCTATTCTCTTTCCAAGTGTTGACGGGGTTCCATATTCGGAAATAGTTTTTACAAATACCAGCAGAGCTCCTATGGCATAGTTGCCTGACAGCAATGGAATAAATATTTTCCTGAGCCTGCTTCCAAATCCCGCTCCAAACACAGCTCCCGCCTCTTCAAGACTGGACGGTATGTTCAGCATTGCGTTCTTCAGCATCGTCAACATAAATGGAAACACATGGAGACTCATAACTATCACAAGTCCCGCCAGAGTGAAGAACCATTTCTCACATCCCGCGGCTTTCGGCAGAAGCTGCTGTAAAAGTCCCCTCTTCTGCATGAAAAGTATCCATCCCATTGATGCGATGTACGGCGGTGTCATGAATGGAATCATGAACACTATATCAAAAAACCTGTATTTTGCAAATCTTGTCCTTGAGAACAGATATGCCAGGGGCGCTGCGATCAGTGTGGATACGATGACCACAAGCGCAGATAGGAGCAGTGAGTTTCCTATCATTTTGAGATTATCGCTGTTCTTCAAAGTCTGGGCTGCCAGCGTCATATCCAGATGCCCATCAGTTATAACCGCCTTGGCAAATATCATAACAAGAGGGCACACTATGAGTACCACCAATATCGCAAGCAGAACCGGTACTCCTAATTTCTTTATCGTGTTGTTCATATTTTCTACCAATTGATCCTTTTCCCATATTCAAAATGCGAGCCGGCAACATCGCAGCGACTCGCATCCATCTCTTACTTTTTCATCAGCACATTATTTTGCACATATCTCATTTATCTTTGCCGCTGATTCATCCGAGATATTCATCATAGCATCCCAGTCACAGGTGATCTGTGGAATATCTGCATAATTTGCTCTCTTATCACAGGTGATATCGCTGCGGCCTGGAAGCAGATATGCATCCGCGATCATCTTCTGTGCATCATCTGACAGCAGATAATCCATAAACGCCTTTGCGTTGTCAACATTTGGTGCTGTCTTCATGATCATTGCAGGACGTGGATTTACCACTGTTCCTCCCTTTGGATAATATATTGCAAGTGGCTCGCCCTTATCTATAGAAGAATATGCATTGTAGTCCACACCTGCCACGAGGATTCCGACCTCTCCTGTTGTAACCGCCTCAAGTGCCGCCTTATTCGCACCCGGAACTGTCATTCCATTTGCTGCCATGGCTTCGAAATCGTCCCAGCCATTTGCATTTACATATCCGGCTACAAAATCTTTACATGCACCAGACTTCTCTGGATCTGGGATTGCGAGGAGATCCTTGTATTTCTCATCGGCAAGCTCCGACCAGTCTGCAGAAAGCTCCGGTACCACGGTCATGTTGTATATAACGCCAACCGCTGATGCACTGTAACCAACAAGTGTGGAATCGCTGTCTATCCATCCGTCTACAAGCTTGTCAGCATTTGCAGGGGTGTAAGACATAAGCTTATCCTGCGCCTTCATGGACAGACCGTCGGACCACGATGCAAGTATGACTACATCGGCAACAGGATTTGCTTCCTCCGCCTCAAGTCTTGCAAGTATCTCTCCTGTTGTTCCCTGAAATGTCTCAACCTCAACTCCCGTCTTAGCCTGGAAATCTGCTGCCAGGTCATCTGCCAGACCTGAAGGTGATGGCATATACACTGTCACTTTTCCGGACAATTCTGTCTTTGCAGCCTCGGTATCTGCCTGACTGTCCTCCGATGATGCTGCCTGTGTCTCTGTCTGTGTCTCCGCTTCTGTCTGTGCCTTTGTTGTCACTTCATCTGTGCCTGACCCTGACTCAGATGAACCTTCGCTGCTGCCACATGCCGCCATTGACAAACACATAGCTCCTGCAAGTACTAAAGATAAGATTTTCTTTTTCATTTTTTCTTCCTTTCCTTTGAACATATCAAACTGTGATAATATCATTTTTCTTTATGTAAATAGGAATCTGTATTCCCACCGACATACTCCTGTCAGACAATACCTTCCACTGCCTGTCCTCATGTCTCAGATGCACCTGATATGTATCCCCCAGGAACTGATTTGACAGAACCTGAGCCATAACTTTCATGTCTCCATATCCCTCATCCAGACTTGCTTTCTCCGGCCTGAACATGTGGTGCTCATCTATCCAGTTTGCCGAACCCACGAAGTGTCCGACAAACTCAGTCGCCGGAGCCTGGTATATATTCTCCGGTGTGTCATACTGTTCAACGGTTCCCCTCGACATGACCGCTATCATATCGCTCATACTCATGGCCTCCATCTGATCGTGAGTCACAAATACAGCTGTTATCTTCAGCCTGTTTATAAGACTGGTAAGTTCTGTTCTCATCTCTTCCCGGAGCAAAGCATCCAGGGCCGACAGTGGCTCATCAAACAATATACACTCAGGCTGTATGACTATCGCCCTTGCAAATGCAACTCTCTGCTGCTGCCCTCCGGACATCTGATGAGGATATCTGTCCGCAAACTCTTCAAGCTGGACAGCCCTTAGTGCATCCATGACCTTCTCCTTGAGTCCATCTGTACGTTTTGCCGCCCGAAGTCCAAATGCGACATTCTCAAATACACTCATGTGCGGCCACAGGGCAAAATCCTGAAACACAAATCCCAGTTTTCTTTTTTCGGGTGGCACATTTATCCTCTTTTTCTCTGAGAAAACACAGGTATTGCCAAGCCATATCTCCCCTTTATCAGGAGTCTCAAGTCCCGATATCATTCGGAGCAGTGTGGTCTTCCCGCAGCCGGATGGTCCCAGAAGTGTGGTAAAGCTTCCACTTTTTATTACCAGGCTGGTGTGCTGTATGACCTTCTTGTCCCCATATGACTTTTCTATGTCTTTTAATCGTATCTCCATATGATATACACCTCGTATAATATATATCGCCATCTCGCACAGGCGAGCCAGGCTGACCTCTGTGATCATCTATCACAACAATCGCATATTATCCCACCCTTGTAAAAGCTGGCACCATCTGGGTGTAAAGTTTTGGTAAACATCTGGTCAGACACAAAAAGCCATCCGGACTTTTTTGTCCGGATGGCCGTGTAATTCTCTTTAATATTTTTGTTAAATAACTTTTTATATTCTGTACTCTCTTTATTTCATCCCCTAATTATCAATTAAATTCTACAGCCTCCCTTGTATTTATTCTTGCAGCATATATTGTAGGCTATGATGACCAGCTGTATTTCAGCCGTTTATTCCGCAAACAAAAGGGATTCTCCCCTTCACAGTATAGAAAAATTGGGAAGAACCTATTATAAACATAAGGGCTCTGCAAAGTTTGCACAGCCCTTATACTTACTTTCTGCCATTTTCATTTTTTGACTTATCATCCAAACCAATCCAGCATCTCCACTTGTTCCAGATTTTCATCTGAATGTTCTATTTCTCTGGAGTATCTGTATACAAGTTCGATCAAATCATCCATTACCAGATCATCTCCATTTTTGAGCCATCTAGCCATGAGCAGCATATAAAGCTCAACAGCATGTCCCACACAGGCATTCACCTTGCCATCTATATTGCCATCATACACTGCACCGAGAAGATATATTGATATAAAATATACTATGATCTGCTCAATAAAAACTTCCATTGATATATGACTTTCCCCGTCAACTGCTCTTACGCTGTTGTCTCTCCACCAAGTCTCAAATTTCTCTCTGTTCTCAACGAATTTTCCTTCACCCGCACTGAACAAAAGCTCCTGTGACTCAATGAGCACATCCTCCCAGTCATCATACAAAAGTTCAAGATCTTCGATGAGAAACATAGCCTGCTTCTGAAGCAACATATACTCTTCATGTTCTCCGTGGATCTCCGGCTTATCCTGTTCCTCACACTCATCCCACATGACAAGGTCGCCCTCGTCATAGTGTCTCTGAGCCGACGCACCGATCTGTAGTACCCGCTCTATTCTGCTCCGGATGTCCACACTTCTGTCCTGAATGACATTCAGTATCGCCTCCCGGATATCCTCCAGATTGGAGTACAGGAAATAATCAAAGTCATCGAACACCTCGTCCTCGTCATCCTCCTCGGTCACAAATGTGACCTTGTCAGTGATGTTCATCAGTATACGTGCCACTTCAGGACATGAAAGTGATAATGAAACCTCGCGCACGTTCTCGAATTCCTCCGTATGTCTCGGATACTCCCTGCAGGTGGTACAAAGGCTTTCCTTACCCATATGTATATACATGTCACATAGCATATCATCCCGCAGAAATGCACACTTTCCACTTCTGCCGTGTCTGAAAACGCCTTCTTTCCAATTTACCTTGCGGCGCAGCTCATCCCTGTACTCACCATTATAATCCTCATATTTTTCCAACGAATCGTCATCTATCACTATCTGCCATTTGCCGCAGCATGTATCCGGGCATTTGTCCGCTATGCAGCTGAATTTCTTATAATAATCCGGGTATGTGTAAATCATATGTACTCCTTTATATATAATCATGCCATTATTCCATTCATCAGCTCTGCAGCACGATCACGAACTTGTTACCGCCCTTTTGGGGAATAACACTTAACATTCCGCCCTGCTTTTCTATGATCTCCCTTGACAGATAAAGGCCTATTCCAACGCCATCCTTGTCACCGGAATTTCTGCCACGGTAAAACCTCTCAAATATATGTGTGCGCTCATCCTCTCCTATTGGTTCATTCTCATCTGTCACACTGATTTCAACCGTGAGCCCTAGTTTTCTGACCGACAGGACTATCTCACTTCCAGTTTTTCCGTATTTTATTGCATTGTCCAAAAGATTGAAACACGCTTCCGCTGTCCATCTTCTGTCATGCTGTATATCACATTTCACCTGTTCATCATATCTGATAGTTATACCGGCGTTTTTCGCACTCACATATACATCTTTCACTGCCTGCAGCACAGTGTCATTTATACTCTGGCTTTTCACATCGAGATTGATAAGTCCGCTTTCCAGTCTGGATACCTTTATCATACTCTCCGAGAGAAATGACAAGCGCTCCACCGCCAGCTCAAGGACTTGCAAGTACTGAGTACGCTCATCATCACTTATATCCGGATTTTTCAGAAAATCCGTGTACATCCTCAGGTTCGATATTGGCGTCTTCAGTTGATGGGAAAGATCCGATACCAGCCCCTTAATATTCTCATGCTCCAGCCTCTCTCTGGAATTCTGAAGCTTCAGCGCATCGATTATCTTGTCAACCTTGCTCTGCAGCCTTGATACCAGCGAGTCATCATTTTCCGGAAATACCTGCTGCCGTTTCAGCTCAGAGAGATTGTCCAGAAGATCCGACATAGCTGCCACGACCTCCGAAATAAAGTCATCATCTGCCTTCTGCAGCAACCTTATGACAACAAACATAACTACACCACACGCCAGTGCGCCTATGGCCGCAAGTATTTTCCCTGAACATACATACTCAAATACTGCTAAAAACACAAACAAAAGAAGTGAGCATACATACAGCATCCTCACTCTCTTCGTATATTTACCATAGTTTTCAATATATTTATCCATATTATCTCTGTTATATACCCCTGCCTATGTCTCGCCAAATGTATATCCAATTCCAAACACCGTGATCACGTACTCCGGATTGCCAGCATCCTTTTCTATCTTCTGACGCAGTCTTCTGATATGCACATTCAGCGTGTTCTCATCCACATAATTTTCGTTGTCATCCCAAATCTTCTGTATGATCATATCCCTTGTGAGAACTCGCCCCTTATTTTTTATCAGCAGTTCCAGTATCCTGTATTCCGTAACGGACAGCTTTATCGGTTCATCCGATATGTACACCTGCATCCGCTCAAAGTCAACACTCATATCCCCATAATGAAAACGTTCGTGCTTCACCCCATCCAGTGCATTTTCACTTCTTCGAAGGACTGCCTCTATCCGCTGATACAGAAGTTCCACGGAAAACGGCTTCGCTATATAGTCATCGCAGCCGGCCCGGAACCCCTCTATCATATCAGCCTCCGTATCTCTTGCCGTGAGGAAGATGATCGGGACATTTGTACTTTTTCTCAGTTCTCTGCAATAGTCAAGGCCCCTTCCATCGGGAAGGTTTCTGTCAAGCAATATCAGATCGAAGCCATGTTCCAGACAGCCATCCGCCTCCTTGCATGAGTACGCAGTTTCAACTTCGTATCCCATCTTTTCAAGGAATAGCTTCACACCTCCACATATGATCACATCATCCTCCACAACCAAAATACGCTTCATACTTTCTCCTATCAATTACATGCTGATTCCATATCATTTTCACGACTCCCAGTCTGCCAAATATCTATGATGCTTCTCTCAGCCGGCTTGTCACCGTATCTTTTGTCACAAGTCTGAACACCATCGCCGGAACCACAATGCATATAGCAAACAGCACAACAACGACTCCGGCAACAAGTGCATACGGATAATAAAATACTGCATAATCGGCTATATTCACACTTAGCCGGCCAGCTCCATACATCATAAGGCTTCCAAGTGTCACAATAAGTACTGTTGTTATAATACCATAAAACATGCCCTCGTACATAAGCATATTACGTATCTGCCTCTTTGTCATTCCAACGCTCTCAAGCACTGCCAGTTCCAGTTTTCTCGTATATACACCGGTAATCATGACATTGATATAATTCACCACTCCGATAAGTATCAATATGATCGACATTCCACCGCCTATCACCTCAAGCGACAGCATAGACTTCTTGAATTCCGAGCCCTCCACCGACTTGATATCACTCCCGGCTATGACTGGATTTTCCTTTACGATGCGCTGTACATATGGTGTCACTTCTGTTTCTTTTCCTTTCTCCGCATCCGCAATGATGCATGAGATCTCCGCATCCGGAAACAGATCATCCATCACCGCATCACTCACAAATATCGCCTCCGGAGCTCCACCAAGTGTCCAATAATACCCAGCGGTGATTGCTGACTGCTCTGTCCTCATCATGGCTGCGCCGACTGTAATCTGTCTCTTCCTGCCCGTCTGGTCATTTACAAGTGTCAGAGTCTTATCCGTCATCCGCTCCGACGCTGATATGGAATCTACATAACCTATCAGACATACATCTCCTTTTTCGAATGCATCTATATCAATCTTCTGTCTGGCAGTTTTGTTGTAGAGCTTTATCATATCTGAATTGACCGATATCAGCGGTGCCCCATACTGTGCCTCACTGTTGGTCGTTGTCTCATAAAATGTCGCAAGAGATTCCGGGTCATCCTCGCTCTCAATAAACGGTGCATAAAGTTCAGCGTCAAATGGCAGTCTTACCTTTGCGCTTCTGTTCGCCTCTACAGTACCCATACCCGGAATGCTTCGCATCTGATCAACGATGTCTGCCATGGCTGCCTGAGGCTTAGAGTTATCTGATTCGCCGTCGCCATATAGCACATAATCATTGTGAATATAGTGCTCTATATAACTGTCCGCATCCATGCATGATATAAATGTATTCACACACAGAAATGTAACTGAACCCATGAATATCGATGCGAACACAAGTATACTTCTCTTTTTTTCACGAAACACATTCCTCCATGCCATCTTCCAGGGCCTTCCTCCACTGGTGGACTTATATCTTGTTCCTGATATATTTCCAGCATATTTCATAGCATCGATTGCAGATATCTTCCCGGCATATTTTGCCGGTTTCCTTGCACTTATAAATACAGTTACAACTGCAAATACCACGGAAAATACATATATTCCCGGATTGAAACTGACCGCCGATGAAAGTGCAGCTTCCCTGTCTATCGACAGCATGTTCATAGCAAGAGGAACAACGCCAAATGACACCGCCGTTCCAAGGAGTACCCCTATCGGAATTCCTATACAAGCCAGATATAGTGCCTGTTTTTTCACTATCTTCTGTATCTGGGACATCGTGGCTCCGATGGTTTTCAACATTCCATAGAATCTTATATCCTTTGTAACAGATATATACATTACATTATATATAAGAAGATATCCACTAAGGAGTATCATAAGAGCTATAATGCCTATACTTATAGCTATAAAAACACGGTTTGAACCATTTTCAGACTGAACATCATATTTCACGTCAAACTTCTGGCCCTGCCTCAAAGTAACATTCTTCTCAAGTTCATCTTGGAGTTTATCACCCTTGCCCTCCTTTGCGGAGATACTGACACGTCCATCTTTCTGCATATCTATTCCCTGGGAATCCACATATTTCTTTGACACCAGGCATACGCTGCTCTTGGCAAATCCTGTGTACCAGCCTGAGAGCACAAAATTTTTCCTCTCACCATCCATCACAAACGTAACATTCTGACCTACCTTTGGCGACGTGATACCCATATTGTCAAGTATCTGCTTTGTGAGCATTATCTCATTCTCATCCTTCGGATAACTGCCATTTATATCAGTTATGGCAGGTTTCAGATTCTCATTAAATTCCGTATCATCATCATACTGAAGCAGATAACTGTACTTGCCTGATTCCGTGCTTACCGTCTGTGCATCAATCTGTATTCCCGCCGCAAGAAGTGACGGACAGGACTTTATATCATTTATCTGACCTTCAGATGGATGCTCCATATATATAGAAGATCTTGTTCCCTGAAGTCTGAGCTGCATCTGGTTAAGATTTTTAGCTATGGAAAATCCCAATGTAAATACAGCCGTGAACATAAATGTTGTGAGAACGATCGCCAGAATAACAATTACATTTCGCACTTTATTCTGCTTTAACATTCGATGATATATCCTGCTCACCGCCGCCTGGTTATTGTTTCTAAGCATCCTTCTCACCCCCATTTGCCACACCTGGTGCCCCTGCTGAGAAGATCCTGCCATCTTCGATCCGTATCATCCGGTCTGCCATGGTTGCTATCTCTTCATTATGAGTGATCATCACTATCGTCTGTGCAAACTCTTTACCAGTCAGCTTTAACAGTGCAATGACATCCATGCTGGTCTTGCTGTCCAGATTGCCTGTCGGCTCATCAGCCAATATGATAGAAGGTTTTGCTGCCAGCGCTCTGGCTATCGCAACCCTCTGCTGCTGGCCTCCTGACAGCTGGTTAGGCATGGAAAATTTCTTTTCCGATAAACCGAGCACATCCATAATTTTATCTACATACGCAGTGTCTATCTTTGTTCCATCCAGCTCGATCGGAAGCACTATATTCTCGTACACATTTAATATCGGCACCAGATTGTAATTCTGGAAGACAAATCCTATCTTTCGTCTTCTGAATATCGTAAGTGCCTCATCATCCATTTCAAAAATAGCTTTGCCGTCCAGTATAACATCCCCTGATGTTGGCCTGTCGAGCCCCCCTAAGAGATTTAGAAGTGTTGACTTTCCGCTTCCCGAACTGCCTATGATAGATACAAATTTTCCCTCTTCAATATCAAGTGACACATCTGTAAGCGCATGCACGACATTGTCTCCTGTTCCGTATGTCTTTGTAAGATTGTGGGTTGATAATATATTCATGATACCTCTTCCTTTTCACTTTTTTTTCATTTTCTGCCATTTCTTTGTCTGATCTACTTGATGGTTTTATTCTAACATCCACATCTTACAATCTTATTACGTTTAATATTAAGATTTAGTGGTCACTGCTTACATTATCAATATATTAAAAGGCCCAGCCCCTGTTAATAAGAGACTGAGCCTTTGATTTCTATCCATTATTTATGACTGTTTCTATACTCCGCCTACAAGTTGGCTGCCAGAACCTGTTCCATAACCTGCAGCACTCCCCGCTCCTCATTGGATGGGGCGCGGAATCTTGCAAACTTCTCCATGCCAGGCTGCGCATTTGCCACGATATAGCTGTAGTATACTGTCTTCAGCATCTCCGCATCGTTGAAGTTGTCTCCGAATGCCATCATCTCACTGGTATCGATACCAAGAAGTTCTCCGATCTTTCTCATGGCCATTCCCTTATTGATACCTTTATTCATGATGTCGATCCATTCTCTTCCGCCCACAGTGACTGAGAAGTTATCTCCAAAACGTGGCGTATAGATCTCTTTGTACTTCACCGCAGCATCCTTATCTGGAGCAAATATCGTAAACTTATTGGCCTCGACATCAAGGCTTCTCATATCATCAACAAACTCAAGATTACTGAGAAATGCTTTGAAAAACTTCGCATACTTCTCATATTTTTTCAGGACATATGCTCCGGATAGGGCACACAGTACAGCAACACCATCCGTCTCGTCTTCCACAAAGCGTATCATACTCTGGTACTCTTCCACATCCATCAGGCTCTTGTATATGATCTTGCCGCAGTTGGAAATAGCCGCACCGTTATCACCGATGACCACCATCTTATCCATCTTGTCTCCGAACATGTCCCTCAGGGTGTACATCGGTCTTCCGCTAGCTACAACAAAACGAATCCCCTTCTCATCCAGCCTGTCAATGTAATCAAAGAAACCATCCGGGAGTTTTCCATTCTCCATAAGCAGTGTATGATCCATGTCGGATGCAATTAATTTTACGTTCTTCATGTCTTCTCTTCCTTATATATTCTCTGATGTTATATTCTCTGGTGTTATATTTTCTGATATCTATCAGGTAATATTATATATTAACCGTGCCTCTGCCAGCTTATCCCTTGCCATGCGTCTTATTTAAATAAGAGCGCACTATTCTTCTCCAGATCATACTCCCTTGTATAACCGTCATCATCGTACAGCATATAGCTGCTGTTCCTGTAGCCGATCAGCTGCATTGTAGTTTTGTCGATATCCGCAACGCACTCCGCCACATCCACGACAGGTATACATTTGCCGCTTCTAACAAACAGGATGACCTCATTTTCCGGAACCTCCACGAAGTGATGTCCTGCAGGCATCTCCGTCTGCGTGGCGCTACCGTCTGCCGTAAACCTTACAAGCATCATATCCTCCGGCAGATACACATATCTTCCGATGGCATTCTGCGTGTAAACCGGTGCGATCATGATCTCATTTCCAAGCATGAGCTGATCCTCAACATGGGCCGCGATCCTATCATCTGGATATTCAAATGCCAGTGGCTTGAACATCATGTCGTCCGTCAAGGCCGCCTTCATGTACTCGCTGTATATATATGGAAGCAATCGATAACGGACACCGATCACATTCCTGAAATCCTCTATATGCTCAAACTGATAGCACTCCTGATCTCTTGTACCCTCACAAGAATGGTCACGCATGAGCGGAGTGAACACGCCGAGTGCAAGCCATCTGAGAAGAAGGTCTCTGGATGTGTCGCATCCAAATCCACCGAGATCCGCACCCGTATACAGGAAACCGCACATATTCATGGACGGAAGCATCTTGATATTGAGCAGGATGTGTGACCACCACGATTTGTTATCACCCATCCAGACACCACCATAACGGTGCATTCCTATATAAGACGATCTGGAGAACAGAAGTCTTCTCTCATCCGGTGAGATCTCGCGAAGCGCCTCGCCTGCCGCTCTTGTCATGTTATATCCAAAGAGGTTGTGAACCTTGTCGTGACGCACCATCTCACCATCCACATTGTGATACATAGATGCGTAATCCTTCGGATTGTTGGCAACACCTGCTGCCATACCCGAGATGCCCCAGACATCATCCACAGTCTCGTCCTTATCAATGAATTTCTTCATGGCTTCCTTCAGCTCACTCACACCCTCCGGGGTGAAGAAGATCGCCGGCTCATTCATGTCATTCCAGAAGCCCTCTATACCTGCATCCGTGAGGATCTTGTACTTTGCACCAAACCATCGTCTCGCCTCAGGGTTCAGCACATCAGGGAAATGCGTATATCCCGGCCATACTGCCGCAACAAAATCACTTCCATCTGCTCTCTTGCAGAAGTAGTTATTTGCCACGCCCTCCTCATACACATCGTAACCTTCCTCAATCTTTACACCGGCATCGATGATTGGGATCAGGCGTATATTATCCTTTTTCAGATTCTCCACATACTCCGAAAAATCGCCAAAGTCGTCATTTATGGTGAAATCCTTATAGCTATCCATGTAATCTATATCCATGTAGACCATATCGATCGGGATGTGGTTCTCTCTATATTTTCTCGCCACCGTCTCAAAGTCCTCCGGTGTCTTGTATCCCCAGCGGCTCTGTCCAAATCCAAATGCAAACTTTGGCGGAATATAACTCCTTCCGATCATCTTCCTGAACTGCTTTGTGATATCATATGGGCTGTCACCTGTTATCACATAGATATCCAGATCTGCACTGTCACAGAAAATATGCATCTCATTGTACTTCGTATATCCCACGTCAAATGTGATAGTGGATGGATAGTCAAAATACAGGCCAAATGTCTGCGCTCCTGAAACTATAATAAAGTTGTGTGATGCATACAGTGAGTATGCATCCTCGTGATGATGCGGATTATCTGCATTGTTGCTTATGTACTTGTAGCCTCTCTTGTTGATCCCTCTGTTCGCCTCGCCAAGGCCATACACTATATCACTGTCCTCAAGACCAAATGTGTACGAAAGTCCGGCTGTTAAGTCTATATCGCCGTAATCTGGTTGTCCTTTTTCTGCTGCGATATCTACCACTACTGATTCTGTCTGAAATGGCTTTCCGTATGTGTACTTCTTTATCATGCTGTCACCTCTATTTATTTTATTATTTTATTGTTTTTATTTGTCTTAATTTTTCGTGACTTACTTGTCTCTTTATATTTTATGAAATTTAGTTGTCGCAATCTCTGATGTCCGTATCATCCTGCCCAGCCTGTCATATATATTATCGTATCCACATAATCTGATATCTTCACGCATCATGTCCGCCATCTCATGTGGCATCCCCCGGCTATGCTGGCATTCTCTATGCATCTCTCTTCTTTCTTCTGTATCTTTTTTTCTTTCTCCTGACTGTCTTACCGCGCTTTGCCGCCTGAGCCTTCCTGAATTCCTGTATCTGCTCGATCATGGCCTCATAGTCCCTCTCGAACAAAATCTCACTGATCTCATGATGCACTATCTCCGCCGGAAGCCTGTCCACTATAAGCGTCCTGACAAAATCCTTGCTCTTTCCCTTATACATTGGAAGACTATATTTCTCCTGAATCTGGGAAAGCTCCGGCCTCCACAATACCCGGATCGTGCGAAGTAAATCAGCCTTTGGATTTGGCTGCATCTCCCTTACCACATAGAAATCTATCTTGTGTGGCAAATTGTCTGGCACTCCATCACCCAAGCTTTCCGCATCTGGCCTGCTACCTGTATCCGACTTGCTGCCTGTATCCGATTCGATACTTGTATCTGACCTTATACCTGTATCATATTCTTCAACAGATATGATTCCCCAGTAGTCTGGCACGTGCTCTGCCACATGGCTTGCATGTGTACTTCCAACCACTACAATATTCTGGTCAAAATACAGATCATAGTCAGCTACCTGTCTCTCCAGACGTGTGTATGTGTCTGCGTCACTTTTTATCTCGATCCCCACTATCTTGTCTGGAATGACCATTACGACATCCGCACGGGAACTGCCAACAGTCTTCTCCTCCAGGATCCGGACCTTGCCGTATCTCTCCTCAAGGAATTCAAATAATGGTTCACGTATATCTTTATCTAATAACATTTTTACCTCTGAATATTTATTCTCATTCATTTCATCATGAATATTTCTATTTACTTTGTTCTATTCACTTTATTCCATTTACTTTATAATGTAATGCTCTTCATTTTTCAAATGTTATTGCAAACAAATTTATCTCAGATACTGTTATATTACATTCTAAAGTGCCATTAATTCAATTGGCTTAAGTAGGCTGCATATGTCTTTTTGTGCAATGTACAAAAATAGGGCGGTAAGCTCTTAAGTAAGCCTACCGCCCTGTTTTTCTGTCAGCCTTTATTCACAAGCTCTGTGAACTTCTTAAGTGCATCCTGTGCCTCCGGCGAAATATTCCTTGGCACTGCAATTCTCACTGTCACATAGTGATCGCCGTGGGTGTTGCCGCCTCTGGCCTGTACACCTTTGCCACGAAGCCTTATCTTGCTTCCCGACTGTGTACCCGGTGCTATCTTGCACTTCACATCACCAAACATGGTATGAACAAATATCTCGCCGCCGAGAACTGCCACATCAAATGGCACAAGCGCCGTGGTATATATATCCAGTCCTTTACGCTCATAACCTGCCTTGTCTCTGACATTTACCTGAAGGAGCATATCTCCCGGCTGGCCTTTGCCGGTTCCAGGATAACCCTTGCCAGCAAGCCGGAGCACGCCGCCGCTTTCTATGCCCGCCGGTATATGAACTGTAAGCTGTGAACTGCCACCTCGTCCATCATTAAACGACAAAGTCTTGTCACATCCGTATACAGCATCATCAAAATCTATGGTGACGCTTGCCTCCATATCTCTTCCTCTGGCATTGAAGCTTCCCTGACTGAATCCACCAAAGCCGCCTCGTTGCGAGCGTCCACCGCCGCCGCCAAAGAACGAGCCAAATATGTCGCCAAACATATCACCGAAGTCTCCACCCTCAAAGTGGAAGCCTCCGCCGCCAAATGGATCTCCTCCCGCAGCTCCGCCGGAGCCATCAAAAGCAGCCATTCCAAACTGATCATACATCTTCCTCTTCTCGGCGTCAGACAGTACCGCGTAGGCCTCAGAGGCCTCCTTAAACTTCTCTGCAGCCGTCGCATCGCCAGGATTCGTGTCCGGGTGGTATTTCTTCGCCAGGGTTCTATATGCTCTTTTTATCTCAGCGTCTGTGGCTGTCTTCTTGACACCGAGAACTTCATAATAATCTCTTTTTGAAGCCATTATTCCTACCTCCCGATAAGCCTATGTATAGTTTAACACTATCTGTCAAGTGATTCCATATTTTTAGCATTAAAATGCATACATAATATCGAGGGAATTTTAGGCAATTTTTAACTAATAATCCTTTGCTGTCGGTTTCCTTGTTTGCCGCCATATTGCGCCCCATTTATAACATCCTGTTTTTATCTTTTTGAAATAGTTAATGCCTTTTCGATACAACTTTTTATCTTTTTTGTCTTTATTTACATAAAAGCTACAATAAATTCATTTATTTTATCTTTTGCTCGTTATTTTTCGAAAAGGTGAAAACTTTATGCACTTTTCTTTCAAGAAACACAAATAAGTGCAAACCAGTGCAGCCAGCGCAAATCCACACCACAATGACAAGTGCTAGCCAGTGCAACCACAGCAAATATCTCACGCAACTCTAAGCGCGAACAACGGCAAGCACATCAAATATCCCACGCAACAACAACTACAAGTCCGCACAGCCGCCGCAAAACCTCCCGCAACACCAAACAAAAGCCATCCCCAAAAAGAATAACTATAAAACACTTAAAAAGCACCCCCGCCGATGATCTCATCAGTGGGGATGCCTTCGTATGGCTAATACTATATATGTTATATACATAACATGCTACGCCCTTGCAGCATCCATGTATAACATCCTATATCCTATATACAATCTATATCATCAAACAAGATGATTACTGTATCAAGTATACCTGCCTTACTGCTTTACGTTGAAAGCCTTGATTCCTGGATATACTGCTGAGTCGCCAAGCTGCTCTTCGATTCTGAGGAGCTGGTTGTACTTTGCAACTCGCTCTGATCTTGAAGGAGCACCTGTCTTGATCTGGCATGTGTTGAGTGCTACTGCGAGATCTGCGATAGTTGTATCTGCTGTCTCACCTGATCTGTGTGATGAAATTGCTGTGTATCCAGCCTTGTGAGCCATCTTGATAGCCTCAAGAGTCTCTGATACTGAACCGATCTGGTTGAGCTTGATAAGGATACAGTTTGCACATCCCATCTCGATACCCTTTGCAAGTCTCTCTGTATTTGTAACGAACAGATCATCACCAACAAGCTGAACCTTGTCGCCAAGTCTTTCTGTGAGCTTCTGCCATCCTTCCCAATCCTCCTCATCGAGACCATCCTCGATTGAGATGATAGGATACTTCTCAACAAGCTTTGCCCAGTGCTCGATGAGCTGCTCTGCTGTATACTCTGTTCCAGCCTTTGGCAGCTTGTACCAGCCCTTGCCCTTCTCGCTCTTCCACTCTGATGAAGCAGCGTCCATAGCGATCTTGAAGTCCTTACCTGGCTCGTATCCAGCCTTCTTAACGGCCTCGAGTATTGTCTCGATAGCCTCCTCGTCAGACTTAAGTGCTGGAGCAAATCCACCCTCATCACCTACTGATGTAGCAAGGCCTCTCTCCTTAAGGATTCCTGCAAGTGCATGGAATACCTCTGCACACCATCTCAGACACTCCTTGAATGATGGAGCGCCAACTGGCATGATCATGAACTCCTGAACGTCAAGTCCTGATGACAGAGCATGGCATCCACCATTTACAATGTTCATCATTGGAACAGGAAGCTTGTTTCCTGAGATTCCACCGAGGAATCTGTAAAGAGGAATGTCAAGTGAGATTGAAGCTGCTCTTGCTGCTGCGATTGAAACTGCAAGAATAGCATTTGCTCCAAGGTTTGACTTGTCCTTTGTTCCATCAGCCTTGATCATAGCTGCATCTACTGCATATATATCAGACGCATCCATTCCTGTAAGTACGTCATTGATTGTTGTGTTTATATTCTCTACTGCCTTCTGAACACCCTTGCCGAGGTATCTTGACTTGTCTCCGTCACGAAGCTCAAGTGCCTCAAACTCACCTGTGGAAGCTCCACTTGGTGCTGCACCACGACCTACTGTTCCATCTGCAAGATACACCTCTGCCTCAACTGTTGGATTTCCTCTTGAATCAAGGATCTCTCTTCCTATTACCTTTTCAATCTCAAGATAATTCATCATTTTTATATTTCTCCTTTCTTGTATCGCCCCGCCCTTACGGCCGGCGCAGTTCGTCGGTGCTTTCCAAATGTACCACTCAGGCACACGGCACCGCCTTTTTCAAGCATTGCCCCCGGAGTCCCCCTGATTCAGCAGTTTACAGAGGGTACAGGAGCTCACATGATTTACAGTGTTAGTTTAATCTAACCTCTTCTCAAAATCAACATGAGTAGTTGCTCATATTTTATCATTTAGCCGTATGCGGCATCGCATCTTCATGTATAACATTGACAAATTTATCTTAGTCTATACCTTTTTCACCGTATAATATCAGCATCACATTTATGCCAAATAACAGACGTCCAATTTTTCTTCGCAAGATGAATATTTTATCTATTATCCAAGAGCCACATCAAGAACCATCATCAGTGCAAATCCAACCGCCGCACCTATTGTTCCTATATTTGTGTGCTCCCCCGCCTGGGATTCCGGGATGAGCTCCTCGATCACCACATAAAGCATAGCCCCTGCCGCAAATGCGAGAAAATACGGGAGAAATGGTGTCACCTGCGCTGCAAGCAATGCCGTGAGAAATCCTCCAACAGGTTCAACGGCCCCTGACAGGGTGCCATAGAGGAACGCTTTTTTCTTGCTCATGCCCTCCCCTACAAGCGGCATGGACACGATCGCGCCCTCCGGAAAGTTCTGTATGGCAATTCCTATTGACAGTGCAAATGCTCCGGTGATCGACACTCCCATATTGCCCATGGCTGCGCCGGCATACACCACTCCAACCGCCATGCCCTCCGGAATATTGTGGAGCGTAACCGCAAATATCATCATAGTCGTCTTCTGTAATTTGGTTTTCACGCCCTCTGGTTTGTCGCTCTCGAGATGGAGATGCGGGATCACCGTATCAAGCACCAACAGGAACACAATTCCAAGTGCAAATCCTATAAGAGCAGGAACCCATGCTATCTTTCCCTGAGCCTCGGCCATATCTATAGAAGGTATGAGCAGCGACCATATAGACGCAGCGATCATAACTCCTGCGGCAAATCCAAGCAGTGCTTTTTCAACCAACGGGGAGATTTTTTCCTTCATGAGAAATACCATAGCCGCGCCGAGCGTTGTTCCGGCAAATGGTATAAATAACGTGATAAATTCGGACATTTTCTACCTCTCTTTCCATCTATATGCCATTGTGCTATCAATAATAATCTCTTTTCAGCATCTTTTTTGCTATCGGGGCCTGACCCCATCGTTTTGTCTATTCTCAGGGCCTGACCCCATCGTTTTGCGTAACCTTATACATCATAATATTCCAAATTCCAATTGCGTCTACAATTTAATTTATGAGTCTCTCTTTGTCAACACAAGTCCACACACATGATAGAAGTTATCAACAATTGTCTGTCAATTATCAAAAAAATGTGGAACTTACCCACATTATTATGCCGTCATTACCCGTTTTCATTTATAATTCAGCAATATTAAGTGCTACAATATGACAAATCATGCTATAATACGGTTAGCTATACCAAATGGGATATATCAGCATACAGATGGAGATAACTATGAATGGAAAAGAAAGAAGAGAACAGATAATCAAAATAATAGCCAGCAGCAGCAATCCTGTTCCGGGCAGTTCACTTGCAAATCAGCTGAAAGTAAGCCGGCAGGTTATTGTTCAGGATATCGCACTTCTGCGCGAAGGCGGTACAAATATCATGTCGACTAACAGAGGCTATATCATCGAACACAAATCTCAGGTGCAGCGTGTCTTCAAAGTTCATCATACCGACGAGGAGTCCGCAGATGAGCTGCGTCTTTTTGTCGACTGCGGCGGAATGGTTAAGGACGTCTTTGTATATCACCATATCTATGGAATAATCAAGGCAGATTTGAATCTGCGCTCCAGACTTGACGTGGAGAGATACCTGGCAGACCTTGAAAGCGGCCGCTCCAGCTATCTGAAGAAGATAACCTCAGATTACCACTACCACACCATCATAGCTGATGACTCAGAGACTCTGGATCTCATTCAGGACAGACTCAGAGAAAAAGGATACCTGGCAAAGCTTCAGGACTACGAGCCTGACGACCTGAAAAATCAGGATAAACTCTAATTTACATTTGACATAATTGTATATAGAAAGCATAATAATTGAAGCATTTGGATAAAAGGCGCATCAGATGTGCCATAATCAAAATATAAAATATTCCAAGGGGAAAACATATGAACGAAAATTTACATTTTACAACTTTGCTGGATATCCTTGACCAGCAGGGGCTCATAACTGAATATTCGGAGGAATGCAAAGACATCACTCCTGCACATATAACAATCAATTCCAAGGACGTAGTTCCGGGCACATTTTTCGTGTGCAAAGGAGCTTCATTCAAAGAGGAATACCTGAAATCAGCTATTTCCCAGGGAGCTGCCATCTACCTGTCACAGCAGAAATATGACGACGTGTCCATTCCATATATCATTGTGAATGACATCCGAAAAGCTATGGCTCTCGCCGCAAGATGGTTCTACGGCAATCCTGGCGATGCCATGACAAAAGTTGGAATCACCGGAACAAAGGGAAAGACCACAGTTACATTTGTCATGAAGGACATTCTGGACAAGTATACAGACAACAAATGCTCGGCATTCTCAACACATGAAATTGATGTCGGAACAAAGGTGTTCGAGACTACTCTCACAACACCTGAGCCGATCGAGCTTCAGACATATTTTGACATGGCTGTGAAAGAAGGATGCACTCACTGCATCATGGAAGTCTCATCACAGGCCATGAAGATGAACCGTATATACGGCGAGCAGTACAAGGTCGGCGTATTCACAAACATCGACTACGATCACATCAGCCCTACTGAGCATGCATCCATGGAAGATTATCTCGGATGCAAGGTATCATTTCTTAAGCAGTGTGAGAATGTGGTTCTGTACAGCGATACAAGATATTTCGATACCATATATGATGCTGTCAGAGACAAGCATGTCGTAGTATACGGAAGCAAGGAATCCGTTGAAAAGCTTATGTCCAGCAAGGATGATTTCTTTGAGAAGGATACAGAATTTGCCCTGATCCACAACGAGGAGCTCACAGACAGGGGCAGTTATTTTGAGCTTATATATGACGGTGAGAACAGAGCTTACAATACCAATCTGATCGGCGATTACAACGTTGAAAATATCGTGGCTGCCATCATCTCTGCACTGCTCATCGGCATACCAAATGCACAGATCAGAAGCAGTATAAGAGATGTGTATGTTCCTGGAAGACTCCAGGTCTACCACTGGAAAGACCGCACATTTATGATAGACTACGCACACAATTACATCAGCATGTACAGACTGTACGAGATGGTCAAAAAGACCATGAAACCAAAGTCCATAACTGTTGTATTCGGTTGTGGCGGAGAGCGTTACAAGAAACGTCGTGAGGATATGGGAAGACTTGCCGAGCAGTATGCAGATAAGGTTGTCCTCACCATGGAGGATCCTGGATTTGAGTCCTGTGAAGAGATCTGCAAGGAGATCAAGCAGTACATCACCAAGCCTTGCTATATCATAGTTGACAGAGAGCAGGCCTTAACAAGAGCCCTCGACGAGGCTCAGCCTGGCGAGCTGGTCATCACCACAGGAAAAGGTATAGAGAGCACCCAGAGAATCAACGGCACATTTGTACAGTGCCATTCTGATGCGCAGGTTATTGAGCACTGGCTGACGGAGCACCCGGAGAAATAACTAACGGACGGTAATTGGTCTGTTCCGTTTACAGGTATTGAAAAGGCTGGTCACTATATCCGTAATCCCATCACGTTCGACTGCTGGTTTATTGTTTTTGTTGTAGTTCAGCTTATAATGAATAATAGAAACAGGGCGAATGCACTGTTATGCAGGTGACAGGAGTTGCCTATCAGACTGACGTAAACTTAATAGTCGTAGCAGGCTGTAAAGTGATGATGCGTGTGATGTTCCGGGAAACAGTGCATGACTGAGCTTTATAAGGGTTGTTTGTTTACCAAACCCCGGATAGGCAGAGATGCTGAAAGAAAACATTCAGGGAGTTCTACTAAGTAGGACTCCTTTTTTATCTGTTATCCTCCACCACCTTCTCCCTCATCTCCGGATCAAATTCTCCTTTGCGGATCATGGCTATCTCTCTTTTGAATGGCTCGTAACTTTTCTTGCTGTTTTCCGGGTCTTTGATGTATGGGGATTCCAGAATCTTTGGCACTTCCATGAAGTCCGGGTGATTCATGATGTACATGAGCACATCAAATCCGATTTTTCCAAATCCAAAATTCTCATGCCTGTCCTTTGCTGCCCCCGGGTCATTCTTGCTGTCATTCATATGAAATACCGCTATCTGATCCTTGCCGATGAGTCTGTCAAATTTCTCCATGACACCATCAAAATCGTGTATTATATCGTAGCCCGCATCACTTGTATGACAGGTATCGAAGCAAACCCTGAGTTTTTCATTGTATTTAACTCCGTCATATATCCGGGCAAGTTCCTCGAAATTTCTTCCTATCTCACTGCCCTTTCCCGCCATGGTCTCAAGTGCTATATGGCAGGCCGTATCGGCTGTAAGGACTTCATTCAAACCTTTTACGATGCTTGCGATTCCTTTGTCAGCCCCCTCCCCAACATGGGAACCGGGATGAAGGACTATCGTCTGTGAACCCATCGCCTCCGCACGTTTTATCTCAAGTTCCAGAAACTGGACCGCAATCTCATAAGTTGCAGGATTCACAGTATTTGCCAGGTTTATTATATACGGCGCATGAACCACAAATTCATCTATGTCATGCTCCCGCATCAGCGCATGGGCTTCAGGAATTCTCAGTTCAGATATATCCTTCCTGCGTGTATTCTGCGGAGCTCCCGTGTAAAGCATAAAAGTATTTGCGCCAAATGACACTGCATCCCTTACCGAGCCAAGCATCATTTCTTTTCCAGACATTCCCACATGACATCCAAGTTTTAACATATTCTTCTCCATTCATATATCTAATAAATCATACTTGCCAATTATGTATATTTTATATCATCATGACGCGAGCCTCAATATCCCGCATTATCTTTACCAGTTTTTTCCTAGTATTTTGCAAATATTCATTATATAATTTTATTCAGAAACATAAATTCAAAAGCATACACAAAGGGGAGATACACTATGGTTTTAAAGAATGTTTTGATAGTCGTAAACAATATTGAGGAATCAATCAAATTCTACAATGATCTTTTCGGGCTGGAAGTCATCCTGGATAACGGAGGAAATGTAATCATGACCGGAGGACTGGTACTTCAGGATGCCTCCATATGGTCTGACTTCATAGACACACTGATCATACCTAAAAACAACGCTTCAGAATTATATTTTGAAGAATCTGACATAGAGGGATTTGCAAAAAAACTTGATGAATCCCCGTATCACATCGAATACATCAACCGCCTCATGACCCATTCCTGGGGGCAGAAAGTCATCAGATTCTACGATCCTGATGGCAACCTTATTGAGGTCGGTACACCATAATTTTCTATTTTGCAGTAAAAATGTCTGATGAGCTTTTACTTGTCTGTTCATCAGGCATTCTTACAACCTGTTTCTCTGAGCTGACTTCTCTGCGCAGACTTTCCTGTACCCATTTCTCTGCCTTGACTCTCCACTTTCTCCGCTCTGCCTTCCTAATATATACATTTCTGTCGATTCATGATAGAATTGTCTAATAACACTTTTTGGAGGACAATCTTTTATGAGTAACACAGGAAGAACCTGTAAGGTTCACTACACAGGAACATTCAACGACGGAACAAAATTCGATTCATCATATGACAGAGGCGAGCCGATCGAGTTCGTATGTGGCGCAGGCCAGATGATCCCTGGATTTGATCAGGCTGTCGAGGGCATGAACGTTGGCGATATCATCGACGTACATCTCCGCCCGGAGGATGCATACGGAATGCCTGACCCGGAGGCCATCATCAAGGCTCCTCTTGCCGATATGCCAGGCGCTGAGAATCTTGAAGTCGGCAATCAGGTATACCTTGCCAATTCCATGGGACAGCAGTTTCTTGTAAAAGTCATCGAGAAGGATGACGAGTCCATCACATTTGACGCAAACCATGAGATGGCCGGCAAGGAGCTCAACTTCAAGATCGAGCTTGTGTCAGTGGACTAATTATTCTGAACAGGAACCGCCAGCCTGGCGACTTGCATCAGTGGCGATTCAGATTATATAAGGAGGCGGGAATCGTGAACATTTACATAGACGAATCAGGATCTATAAATAAATATGCCACAAATGACCAGTATTTCGTGGTGTCTATGATTCATGTTCTCGATCCTGTCGCCCTTGAACGTGCTTACAAGCGATTCATTTCTTCCAACTATGAGATGCTTCTTGATCTGGACAGTGACAAAGTTGACGACATGACCGGAAGGCTCATAAAACACGGTGGCAGAATGTTCCGGGATGGCAAATTCAGGGAACTCAAAGGTGCTCAGTTTGACAGAGACATGAAACACATATTCGTGGATTACTTCTCAAGAAAACATCACTTTGACGTGTACTATATCATGATGAAGAATGAAAGCCTGCCGAACCGCTTCTTTGACAACATCTCCAGAACCTTCAACTTCTCAGTCAAATCAGCACTGCTCTACTTCATCCAGAACGGCTACCTGCCTGATGAAGACTGCGTTCTTCAGCTTGACGAGAGAAATGAGCGGGTGGAGAACAAATCATTCCTTGAGAATTACCTGAACACCGAACTATCATTGTCAGGCCAGGTCGCAGGGAATTTCTCAGTGAGCTACTTCGACTCGGCCTGCAACAAATTTGTGCAGATTGCAGATGTATTCTCCAATCTGTTCTATTCACATCTGCAGACTGGACATTATACGGAAGAGCTGGAGCTTATGAGGGATATTGGAATACTTAAGGGTGTTTACGAACTGACATAAATTAATTATCAAAATTTCTGTTCTTATAACCTACAAATTATTTTTATGTGTATTGTATTTTCCGTATGTATATTGTTTTTTCATTTTGCATATGCTATAATTGCCACAGAAATTAAAGAAGATATTTCTATCAGCTCTATACACTAAGCTGACGAAAACCCCAGAGGTCGCACCCTCTGGGGTTTTCTCCGTCTTTTGGGCAAGGCGACGTATTCCCTATGCTGATCACCACACTACTTATCTCTATCCAGCCACTTGCAAATATAGTAAACCACTATACCCGCCACAATAGAAATAACCAAAGAAGATATAATATCTATCATGCTCTATCCCCCTTTCTGTGCCCATCTAGGGGTGGCAACTATAACAGTATATCATATCTCAATATAGTGCGGCACACCAAATCATACTTATTGAGATAATCGCTAAAGTCCATGTATGCACGGGCTTTGGTGCGTTTCTTACATAAATCAAAAAGGGATTGAACCTTGCGATCCATATCGCGGTTTCAATCCCTTTTTTGAAATATTTTAAAAACCAATTGCCTCCGAGCGATGCTCACACAGAACACTTACATAGATAAACGCACTATCGAAGGACTTACTGTTGGTACTTATATAGTATCACTTTTTGTTTCGAAAAACAATGAATCTGCGCTAAATTCATAAAAAATTTATTCTGACACAATCCCATAAAGCAATTATTCTTTTGTCGTCGTTCTTCTGCTCCGTCCCCGGCCAAATGCCAGATATCCTATGAAAAGCACGAACAATGCCGCAACTCCCATCCAGATGCACAGCAGCTTTGTTCCCTTCGGTGCAAATGTGTCGTAGTATCCCTTAAAATAGATAACCACTATTATAAGTGGCAGCACATATGACATGTACTTTCTGAGATACTGCGGGAACGGCTTGCCGATACCTGTGTCTGCCTCAGCGACAAAGTTCTCAAAGCCCCAGCCATTCTTTCTTGTACAGAACAGGACAAAGAGCAGTGATCCAAGTGGAAGGATATTGCCCGATACAAGGAAATCTTCCAGATCCATGATATTTGTGCCCTCTCCCATCGGTGTGATACCTGAGAGCACGTTGAATCCAAGCACCGCCGGCATGGAGAGAACTGATATTCCTATCAGATTTATAATAAGCGACTTCTTTCTCTTCCATCCGAACATGTCTATACTTATCGATATGATATTCTCGAACACCGCTATAACCGTGGACAGCGCTGCAAATGACATAAATATGAAGAACAGGATTCCCCACACTCTTCCGCCCGGCATGTGATTGAACACATTTGGCAGAGTCATGAACAGAAGTGATGGTCCCTTGTCCGGGCTGATCCCATACGCAAAGCATGCCGGCAGGATGATGACTCCGGCCATGAGTGCCACAAATGTATCAAGGTACATAACACTCTTCGCCTCGCCAGACAATTTTCTCTCCTTGCCTATATAACTTCCAAATATCTCCATGGATCCCATACCTACACTGAGTGTAAAGAACGCCTGGGTCATGGCGTCAAATAGTACATTGCCCCAGCCTCTTGCATTTGCACGCTCAATGCTTGGGACGAGATAGAACTTAAGCCCCTCCTCGTTGCCTGAGAGCATGAGCGAATTCACAGCCATAACTATCATCAGAACAATGAGTGCCAGCATCATTACCTTTGTCACTCTCTCAACTCCATTTTGAAGTCCAAGTGAACATATACCTATGCAGCACACGATGACCGCAAGTGTGATCGCAACCATAAGTCCCGATGATGCAAGCATCCCTGTAAATTTGTCTTCTATTGCTTCTACTGATCCACCATGAAGCTGTCCTGTGCCCATGACGTACACATAGTATACCATCCAGCCCGCTACCATAGTATAGAACATCATAAGCAGATAGTTGCCGGCATAGGCATACCAGCTGAATTTGTGCCAGTTGCCGCCCTTCGGTGCAAGCTCCTTGAGCGCCGAGCCAACGCTCTTGCCACTTCCTCTGCCTATCGCAAACTCACAGGTAAGGATAGGATATCCCAGAAGCAGCAGACACAGCAGATATATCACGATAAATATCGCTCCACCATTCTGCCCGCATATATACGGGAACTTCCATACATTTCCAAGACCTATAGCACATCCCGCCGAAACAAGGATGAACCCAAGTCTGGAGGCAAACTTTTCTCTGTCGCCGTTGTTACTTTCTTTACTCATACACTTTTCTTCGCAGATGTCCGTAAAAATGACACCCGCCTCCTTCTTTCTATATTATCGGGCTGACACTATGTGTCGATTGTCCAAACATAATACGCCCTTTGTCTGTGTCAAACGTCTACTTCAAGCTGTTACATTCTATATTAT
>JAEDGW010000022.1 GCA_016297325.1 Coprococcus sp.
AATAATTTGCTGAATATCTTCTGTCTCTCCACAGTGTCTGCCACAAGAAGTTTCTTGAACTCCCCTTGTGCCAGCATGGATATCTGCGTGAACTGATTCCTGTCAACTCCAATAAGTTCCTGTATGTAGGCATTTGCCTTCTTTCTATCTGCGATGACAGAGCCATCCGGAAGATGAAGCTCCACAGCCGCTTTCTGGGTCGTCATACCTTCGCCCTTGAGCTTTGGCCTCTCGTAGTCCGGGTTTCTCCTGACCGTATACTCCTTTCCCATATGCACGAATACCAGCTCCACATAAGTGTCAACTGTCATCTCCGCATAGGTGGATCTCATCATATTTGCACTTCTGCTGTCGCCGCTCGGCGCATCGTAAAGCGCATAGCAAATGGCGTCAAATATGGTTGTCTTTCCTGCGCCGGTGTCACCGGTCACAAGGTACAGTCCGTTGTCGCCCAGCTTATCCAGTTCCAGCATCTGCACTCCCGCATACGGGCCAAATGCCGACATAGTCAAATGTAATGGTCTCATAACGCTCCCCCTATAATTCTTTATCCACTGTGCCGATCACGTCCAGCATGATTGCTCTTTGTTCGTCGTTCATCGGCTGGTTGTTCTGCTTTTCATAGAGCTCATCAAAGAGTTCTATCATGCTCTTGCCCTCAATCACCACGCCATCGTCTATAACCTGTTCTGTTCGGGTTCTGGTATTGTCATAACGGAGCTTCATGATGTTCGGGTACACTGTCCTCAGCTTGCCAAGTGCATCCGGAACGTCCTCTTCATCGGTGATGACTACATACAGATAATCGTCCACCGCCGTGCCCTCGTATGTCTTTTTATCCATCAGTTCGTCAAATGTCCCCTTGATCTCACGGAGTTCGTGAAGCGGTGTCAATGGCACGGTTCTTATATCGACTTTTTTGTTCTCTGGAATGTCGATAACCGTAACCGACTTTGTATGCTTTGCTTCTGACAATGAATACTTCAGCGGTGTGCCACAGTATCTGACAGTCTCCCTGCCCGCCTTCTGCGGGCCATGTATATGTCCAAGTGCCACATAATCGAATGGCTCAAATACAGACACATCCACGTTATCAAGGCCGCCCACGTTCTCCTCTGACTCTGAACGTTCAGCCCCAGTAACAAATTGGTGTGCCACCAGAATATTTGTCTCTGACTCATCTATTTCCATGTGTTCTATGGCCACCCGGCAGGCATCTGTATAATCACCGATCCCATCTGCCTCCTCCGGGAATACTGCTCTGACCGTAGCCGGCTTCACAAATGGCAGCATATGTATCTTCACTGTAAATCCATCCAAATCACCAAGCTCCAGCGGTGCAAGTTTTTTTCTTTCATTTCCTGCAAATCGTGACTTGTCATATACAGGCGATATATGAATTCCGCTCAGATCTATGAGTTTTGCCGCAAACGCCAGCTTTGCAGCAGAATCATGATTGCCGCTTATCATATACACCTGCAGTTTCCGCTTTGCCAGGGATGTCAGAAAGCTGTCCAGCAGCTTCACCGCTTCCTCCCCTGGCACCGATTTGTCATAGACATCTCCGGCTATGATGACTCCATCCGGCTTCTCTTCATCGATGATACCCAGAATTTCTTTTAATATATACTCCTGATCCTCCAGCATGGAAAACTCGTTGACACGTTTTCCTATGTGGAGGTCAGATAAGTGGATTAAGCGCATATTTGTCCCCCTCCTTTATATCATTTTCTAAATGTCTCTGCGAAAAATTTCAATTTTTAACTCTTTACAGTTTAACACACATTTGCACATTTAAGGAGTAAACCTGTAGGCTAAAATACAGTAAATATACGCTCTGTTGATTTCTGTGAACTCTGTGTTAAACATCTCCCAAACGTCTTGATGATACATACATATTCATGTATTCTCTATAGAAAGTATCTCCCGCGGGAAATAAAAGCAGAAGCGCTATCAACTGGCCAGTTGAATTATTTACAACATTGTTATTTTAAATTTTATGGGGTAAAATGGAGGTACTTAATTGAACAAAGACAACCAAACAAAAGCAAATAGTAAACACCACATTATAGCTGATACTCATGCCAATTTTTCAAATTCAAATGATGGTGGCAAAACGCATTCTGATGATAATGCAAATTACACTCAATGGCATACAGGATTTGTCCAGGCCATGAGACTATATTTAAAAGATTATGAAAACGACTTGGAATTCACTGATGAATTTCAGCTCACACGAAAACCACTCAGCATAGATTTAACAGTGGTCAAGAAGCTTGATGATATCACTATAAAAAATAGCATTGGCAGTTTTTTCAGGAAACATAACATTCTGGAATACAAATCGCCTAAGGACGAACTCAATCTTGAGACATTTTATAAAGTGCAAGCATACGCCATGCTGTATATGATTGCCCCAGGTAACTGTAACATCTACGGCACTCCAATAAATGAAAATGATGTAACAATCACAATAGTGAGGGCTATATACCCAAGAAAATTGATGAAAGCTCTTGAAAAACTTGGATATAATATTCATGAAGATATAGAAAATATATACCGTATAGATGGTGCCCAGTTTCCCATACAAGTAGCAGTCACCAAACCAAGCACTAACACTGGAGAACCTGACCGAGATATGATCTGGCTCAATGTACTGTCAACAGACATAACAAAAGATACCTATAACACCTTTCTATCCGGTATAAATGAATTAGATATTAAACACAGCATGTTCGCTGATGCTATATTTGCTATTGTATCCAATGTTAACGAAGAAAAAATTGAAGTCTGGAAGGAGGAACAATCTATGAACGATGCAATGAGACGGATTATGGCAAAGGAACTCAAAGAAAGTAGAGACGAAGGACTTGCAGAAGGTCGTTCCGAAGAAAGAAACATGATGAAAGAGGCTATACTTACTGCCAAAAAGGAGCATATCTCCGACGCATCTCAGCTTGAGGCGTTGGGATTCGACGCTGAAACTTCTCATAGTACCATAGCTATATTGAGGGAATTGGGCGTCATTTCCTAAAACTCCTCTGCAGTTACGAGAAATAATAATTATATCAATGACAAAACCCCTGTCCATACAGGTTTGATAAAGACCTGGTTTGAACAGGGGTATTTTTATTCGCTTAAATTTTTCAGATAATCAAATTTCAAAGTAAGGTCATTTTTCCGTATAACGTTGTTGACCCACGTGCTTGTATCCTCAAGCTTTTTAGCATCTATCTTGCCACCATTTGTGACCTTGCCATCTTCCACATAGACTTTTCCATCATACCAGGAATAATCACTGAAAAATACCACGCCCTGATAATCCGGTGCCAATGCATCCTTAAGAAGATAGCGGTTGACATTGTACTTTATGCCAAACAGATTGAGAACTGTTGGCAGTATGTTCAGCTGAGACGTCGGCTGATCGATATCTACCCGCTCCTGGTCACTGCTCCAGATGAAGAACGGTGTATGATTTACAAGATTATTTGACGTATTCTTGTATTTGTCAAGAACCGACTTATCGTTCAGCGTGTACAGATAGTGGTCAGCATATGCCACGATCACGGTATTATCATACAAATCGTTGTCCTTGAGTGCCTGAATGAGCAGCCCAACCATCTTGTCCGTCTCTCCGGCCTGAAGTCTTGCGCACTCCTCTTCACTCAGATCAGGAATATTATCTTCACCATACTTCTCAGCAAGAAGAAGATGTGCAACCTCCTTCTCAGGAGTGAAAGGTGTATGCGGCGAATATGTTATGACATAGTTCAGGAACGGGCCATCCTGCTGGAACATATTCTTGTAAAATGTCTCGTTCAATATCAGCTCTCTGTCCAGCTTATATGAGAGATCCTTATAATTCTGTACGTCCTTCAGACCAAAGTAATTGTCATATCCCCAGCTTGAATAATTGCTCTTTCTGGAATAAAACTCTCCCTTGTTCATATGGAAAGCATTTGCCGAATATCCCTGCGCCTTAAATAACTGAGGCAGAGTGTCCACAAATGTGTTCTCATTGAATGAATACGGATTCTTGCTAAATGTCACAGGTGTTGTGAATCCGGTATTAACCGCAAGTTCAGAGTTAAATGTGGATCCACCGCCTGTATATATCGAATAGTGATCGTTGAAATTGATCGCATGCTCCTTGAGAGCCCACAGGTTCGGTGTATCATTCTCGTTCAGCAGCCACTCATCCATGCCCTCCATCTGAAGGAATATCACATTCTTTCCCTTGTAGATTCCGGTATATGAATTGTCTGCCTCCTGCTCCCCGCCGCTGTACTCGGCATCAAGGAACTGCTTTTCCTCGTCGGTGATTTTTTCCTCCGGCTTAAGATACTCCACATATATGTTTCTCACAATGAACTCGTACATTCCCGTGATCTTCATGCCCTTGTTCACATCATTGAAATCTCTGTACACATTTGCCGAGCGGTCAAATGAATTCCATTTCAGTGAATCTGTCGTCTTGCCGTACATAAGCGGCAGACATGTATGGATCACAAGGAATCCTATGACAACCACCGCAAATCTCTTCTTCTGAAACTTCGGCTGCTCCGGAATGTGTCTGCAGCCAATGACCGCCAACACTATCATCAGAACGACACTGGCATATATCCATGGGCTTGTGCCGAGTATGGTATCCATAATATAGGATTTGCCCTCGCTTGCCATTCTGATAAGATTCGTGTTGAAGAAGAAACCTGTCAGCGAATAATATATGCCATTTGTGAGGTACAGCACCAGTGAAAATACGAAGAACACGATATACACTATCCTAGCTGCCGTCTTCCTGAGTGAAAGAACTATACCGACAATTAGTGCTGTCCACAACAAGGTGAACAACGCTGCAACAAATACATAGTAATGGAGCACATCCCATTTGAATCCCATGAACCTTGTGAATACATCCATAAGGATAAATGGAAGCGCCATAAAAATTATTGATTTTTTGTTTTCTTTAAGCACATTCATTTTTTATATCTTCTATCCTGATTTTACTCTCATGCGGAATTGTCTTCCACGTTACCTTCATAAACAAAGCCAGATACTGGGCATATCGTCCGATAATATCAAACGTAGGCCACGTCAGGCAGTATAGTGCCATCTTGCGGAGCGGGATCTTAGATATCCTGTTTCTCTCTATAGCAAAGAGATATACGCTGATCGGTATGCTGGCAAAATATCTGCCAACTCTGTAAAGTATTCTGGATATAACCGCTGACAAAATGCAAAACAGAAATGCATGCCAGCCAAATCCTTTCTGCTCAAACCCGTTCACGTAGCAATATGCCGGATAAAAAATCAAGTTCATAAAGAGCCACCTGAACGCAGACACGATATTTCTCGGCACAAGCTGTGCAAATGTATCAAATGACATCCATCTGAATCTCAGATCAGTGAGAACTGCTTTAAACCCTTTCTCGTTCTCATTTCCAAGCTTTTGGAGCTTGAGCCTAAAGATGTTCGCAAGAAGTCCGGGGCCACTGTCGCAGAATGCCAATATATGGCCCTTTGCCCATCTTATTCTCTGTCTCATGGCTATCTTCAAGCTGACAGGCTGCTCATCATAGAACACCGCCTCGTCATTGTATGTGATCTCATAGCCATTCACAACACAGTCTGCCGTGAACGCCCTGTCCTCTGTGAGTGATGTATAATTCCATCCATCTTTAACCAGCTCATTTGCAAACAGGAATCCTGTTCCCTGAATGTTCGTCGCCAGATGAAGAACCGATCTGACTCTGTGGTTCGTTCTGATCGACCTGAGCCAATGGAGAGCATATGTGGATGCTATCCAGTTCTCGTCAAAATTCTTTGTATTACGGTATGAGGTAATAACCTTGCATCCCTCATCAAAAGAATCGTTCATCCTTGATATATAGTCACGGCTCAGAAGGTTGTCCGCATCAAATACGAAATACCCTTCAAATGAATCCCTGCCATAATCTTCTTCTATCCTGTCAAAAAGAAATTGAAGCGCAAATCCCTTTGTCCTGTGTGCATCGTCAAATCTCTCATAACAGCACGCGCCCTTCTCCCGGACTATCTTGGCCGTATTATCCGTACAATTATCCGCCACAACGAACACTGTGATATATTCCTTCGGATAATCCTGCGCATATATACTGTCTATCAGATTCCCTATGACCGCTTCCTCATTTCTTGCGGCTATGACCACTGCATATTTGTGATAATGCTCTGCCCGCTTAAACTTCCTAGTAAAAAATATACTCACTATAAAATAGAAAGTATGATGAAAAATAAGCGCACTCAGAATCACACCCAGCACCACATACACCGCATCTGCATAGTCGTAGACACTCGCCAGCGCATCCATTACACTGCGCACTATATTCATGTGCTTTTCCACCTCTGCTCATTAGAATATTATCTGTATACCAAACTAAATCGTCTATTTTCGCCAGTTCTGCTCAATACACGTCCATCTATTCTAATCCACAACACACACATTCGTCAATGATGAGATAACACAATTTAATGCTTAGTTTTACCAAAAAACCGTCATTTTGCCCTATATGTGGCAAATGTATCCTCTCATTTCTTATCGTCGATTATCAGAACACCCTGTGGAGGATTTGCATTTATCGCACCAACCACTGGATGAGTAACATATAACTCTTCAAGATAAGCCACATCCTCTGCTGTAAGTTTTACCCCCAATGCTCCCACAGCGTCATCCAGATAACCAGTCTTAGTCGCACCTATGATAGGAGATGCAACGCCCTTTGCCCACTGCCATGCTATGGCTATCTGTGACATCTTGCAGTTATGTTTTTCAGCTAGCTCATGTACCCTGTTTACGATCTGTATGTCATAATTCTCCATCCTGTCGTACTTGCCCCTTGCCGCGCGGTCCGTCTTGCTCCTGATGGAATCGCTGTTCCACTCATTTCTCGTCAGATGCCCTGCAGCAAGCGGACTGTATGGCATAAGCATGACATTCATCTGCCTGCATATAGGAATGAGCTCTCTCTCATCCTCCCTGTAGAGCAGATTGTAATGATCTTCCATTGCGGCAAATGGTGTCCAACCGTTATCCCTTGCGGCCATCTGCATATTATAGAACTGATATCCGTACATAGCTGACGCTCCCAGCGCCCTTACTTTTCCGGCCTTAACCAGGCCATCCAAAGCCTCCATCGTCTCCTCTATAGGTGTATCGTAATCAAATCTATGTATTATGTACAGATCAAGATAGTCGGTTCCAAGTCTCTTCAAAGTACCATCTATCTCTCTGCCTATAGCCTCTTTTGACAGCCTTCCTTCATTAAAATAAACCTTTGAGGCTATGACTACTTTATCTCTTGTAATGTTGTTCTTTATCGCTTTTCCCAGATACTCCTCACTGGTTCCACCAGAATAGCAGTTCGCAGTATCAAAGAAATTGATTCCAAGGTTCAGGGCATGTTTTACCATATCATTTGTCTGATCCTCATCAAGTGTCCAGTCATGCATGACCCCGGCCTTGCCGAAGCTCATACATCCAACGCACAGCTTGGACACTTCTATGTCCGTGTTTCCTACCTTTGCGTATTCCATATCTAATACCTCCTATACATTAGTTCCCATCTCATAGGCCTGATCAAGCGCTGCATGTCCGGCAATCTCACCCATGCCATCCACGCCGCCGGCAAATACAGTTCCCACAAGGCGACATTTCTCAAAACATGCGATCCAGCCCTCAAGTCCATGGATTGCCCTCTCGTCCACACCGGCCTCATCCTCAGCAGCGGTTGACATGAAATATATGTCCCTGAACTTGTAATCCGATGAGTACAGCGAATTTGCGCGGTCAAGCAATGTCTTCATCTGTCCCGCTATCTCGTAGTAATATATCGGGCTGGCAAATGCTATGACATCTGCACATCTCATCTGCTCCGCCAGCTCTATGGCATCATCCTTGATCACGCATGCACCAAGCTTCTGACACGCCAGACAGCCAACGCAGAACGCAAGCTTTTTGCCCTTGAGTGTAACCTGTGTCACATCGTTGCCTGCGGCCTTTGCACCCTCGGCAAATTTGTCTGCAAGTGCATCTGAATTGCTGTTGTTTCTGAGACTTGTTCCTATAACCAGTACCTTCTTGCTCATAATATAGTTCCTCCAATCATATGTTTCTAGCGGTGATCCACAAAACTTCAACTTCAAAATAAATCATAAGTTTTGCAACCAGCTATTATTTTTATAATTCTGACTACCGGTTCACACACTTACCAGCAGACAATTAAAGTCTAGCACATGGAGTTCACTTTAAGGCAAGCATTTCTAACTAATTTTCATGTAAAATGTAAAACTTAATTCCCGATTTCCTACAATCATATTAATCATAATTCGTCATACACTATGTAATAAAACATCTGTTTTTCTGGGAGAATTCTCTATGACAATTACTACCAGACTCAACCTTTTCCGCTTTATCTTCATTTCGATTCTCGGCGTGCTGCTACATTTCACCTACGAATGGTCGGGCGACAATCCCGCTGTTGGGCTGTTTTCAGCAGTGAACGAATCAACATGGGAACACCTGAAACTCATATTCTTCCCAATGCTCCTGCTTACCATGATTGAATTTCTCTGGGCTCATATAAAAGAAAAGCCCCTGCCGGAAAACTATCTTCCAGCAAGGGCTATCGGTATCCTGTCAGGTATGGCATTCATTGTTGTCGTGTTTTACACACTAAACGGTGTTCTGGGCAGGAATTATGATTTTCTGAATATCGCACTTTATTTTGCCGGAGTAATATATGCACTGAGAACCGAAAGCAAATTAGAATCCAGGCAAATGTGCATAAACGACTACGTTGCCATGACCATTCTGGCTATTTTCGCAGTTGCATTCTTTGCATTTACCAAATATCCGCCTGAGCTAGGAATATTTACAGATCCTACAACTCCACCTTCTCCTCCGGCAGATACTTCCTTATAATCCCGCAGATCACTTCCACATCTATAGGCTTCACTATATAATCATTCATGCCGACGCTCATCAGATGTTCCCGAACGCCAGCTATGGCGTCTGCCGTGATGGCTATGATCGGTGTGCTCCGGTTGATGCAGTCCTTCATCTCGCGGATGCTGCGGGTTGCCGTCTCGCCGTTCATCACCGGCATATGGCTGTCCATGAATATCATGTCATACAAGGTGGTATTTGCCATGTGTACCGCTTCCAGGCCATTTGCCGCCTCATCTATGGTCAGCTGCATAGGCTCAAGTATCGCCTTGACTACCTCACGATTGAGTTCGTTGTCATCAACCAGAAGCACCTTTGCATCATGGGTTCTGAACATGGCGGCATCCACCATATCAGATGTGAGAGTTTCAGTCACATGAGGGTCAGTGATAACCTTCTGAGGCAGGACAAATGCGAATCTGCTTCCAACGCCCCACTCGCTGCTGGCATCCACAGTACCACCCATCTCATCTATAAAATATTTGCTTATGGCAAGGCCTAATAAGCACGATAGGACTCACCGTGACAACAAGACCCGCCACAAGAACTATAAGCGTGTATCCCTCTCCGAACTCGAACACGCCCAGATATGAACACGCAGCAATAGCCAGAATGGCCACCGCACAACTGGCAAACATAAAAGCTTTTTTGTACACAGACTCACCGCTGTCAGGAGCCCCCAAACGGAAAATAGGCCTCTGCCAGACATTTGCTGCCCCAGAGCCCTATTTTTTCAATATATATTATTTTGTAATCTTAATTATCATGACCATTCTTTTTGTTCTTCTTGGATAATATGATCATACATATTCCAATCATTGCAGCATTCAGAATAAATGCAACCACCATAATAACTTCAGGATCACCTGTATCCGGAGACTGTTTTCCTGTCTGTACCGCATTTTCTGTCGTCTTATCTGCTGTGGTTGTGCTCTCCACCGTTGTGCCATCAGCAGTTGTACCTGTAGCGCTCTCTGTGGTATTCTCCGTAGTCACCGCAGTATCTGTTGTGTGTTCCGTGGCAGCACCTGTAGTAAGTTCCGTGGTCGTCTCTGTCGCAGTAGTAGACGTTGTTCCCTCTGTGGTAGATGCCGTATTGTCATCACTTACAGCGACAACACCATACTGGCTGAGATGCATCGTGGTAAATGTCACATATCCGCCCTCTATAATAGCCTGTATATGTTCCTTTATGTCACCTTCTTTGACGTATACAACTTCATATCTGTCATATCCATTAAGCGTTTCTGGAATTGCAACTTTTACCGTGATTCCATCCGTTCCCAAATAATCCAGATCTATGATCTGACCAGATTCATCAGTCAGATAAATATCAACCAGATATCTGACATTTTTGTCCTTTAAATTTTTACTTATCTCCACCGGGTCAATATGCAGCTCATAAGTTCCGTCAATTGCCTCTGGAAGCTTGACACTGCCATTTATACTTCCCTCGCACACAAATTCATCACTGAGTGCAACTTCCCATGCTGCATACAGAGTAACATTTTTATAGGTAATCCCATCGTCAGATAATGTATCTCTATCAAGATCCGGATCCCCGTATTTTTGCCAATTCGCCAAATAGATATTACTGTAATATGTACCTGATCCATCCTTCCTGGAATTCCAGCCTTTGAATTTGCAGCCCCTGCGCATTGGAATATACTGCGTTAACAGCATCGATGTGTCACCACCTGTTCCGCTGACATAATTATATTGTCTTGTTTTATCACCGTCTATTGTTCCGCCATTTGCATCCAGTGTGAGGAAAAACTGCCCATCAGGATCAAAGTCATCCTTCTTATAAAGAGCCACAACCGTCAATGCATACGTGTCACCTTCAAAATAGCTGGCATCTATTGATGTCACTATCTTATCATTAAGGCTCCATCCACAGAAACTGTACCCTGACCGTGTTGGCACATATCTAGTCAGATCAACTGTCTTAAACTCATCTGCCTTATATGTAAGTAAAATGCTATCCTGACCATTTACTTTTCCTCCAAATGGATTAAGCTTTATATAATATGTCTTCTCTTCAATTGGATCTCCATTAAACAATGGATACACAACTTTTCCCTTGTTAAACTCAACGCCGCCAATTGCTCCTGAACCTCTAAAATCATCTGGCGTAAGTAGCGTGTCATCTGGCGCAGGGGTTGTGTCAAACACATTCAACGCCCAGCCCGAAAATGCGTTCTTGCCATTAAAGGCAACTGAACCTTTAGTGAGATCGCCCAGTCTTACACTCTCTTCGCCGTCATCAAAATTAAATTTTATAGCTTTACTTGCTGAACCATCTACAGTCGCACTGCTATCATTGGCATTCGCCCACATAATAAGTACATATTCGCCATCTTCTGTTATCGTAAATGCATATGCCGTGGCCTTCACAGATATAACAGCTGCACATAGCGTTACCACAAATGCCACCATTATCAGTAATATCTTTTTGTATTTCATAGTGATTCCTCCTCAACATGAACATCAGCTCATTTAAAGCCGCATTTAGCGTAAACTTATGCTGTATGTCCTAAACAATAATTCTAAAGTGTGAAATTAATATACGTATCTATATTTTAATTGCTTAAGCTTTAGAATGTAATGCCCGTTTGAGAGGAAAAAAGTGCCTTTTTTACTGATCGGCTATGAGCACCCTCGGCTGTATCCTCCTGATATTGCCCGCTCTGACAAATGATACTATGAAAAATAATATGGTCATAAACACTATCGGTGTGACAAGTGATGTCACTCCTATATTCGAGTCGAAACTGTATACTCCAAAGGATTCAAATCCAGCTTTGAAGAATGGCTTGCTGACGATAAGTGCCAGAACGATCCCTAGCAATGAACCCACGATCGCTGTCACTACAAACCTGACCGCTAACTGACATCTAAGCCTGAATGATGTAAATCCCAGAGCCTTGTATATTCCGATATCTTTCTGTTCACGCATGACAACCTTACCACACACGATTATGACCGTAACTATCACAAATATTGCGCCAAGCATATATGTGAGCAAAGTAAGTCCTTGTATTGCAAGGTTGACCGTGTCTGCCACACCTTCAAAATCCTCCTTAGATGATCGTATTGAATATGTGACACCCTTATCACTGCCATATCTTTCATCTATATCTTTGATGATCTCATCGCATTCATCAGCATTTTCCAGATCATAGCATATATTTTTGCCGCTCCATTCCTTATCGACAGCATCATCTCTGACAAACTTTTCCTGCGCAGCTTTACTGATTGCAAAATTCTTGCCAACATCATTTGCCGAATCATATATTCCGGAGATCACCATCTCCCTTGCCACGCCGCCACACTTGACTGTGACAGTATCGCCGATGTCCAGATGAAATCCATCAGCCACATACTGGGTTATCAGAACCTCGTTGTCATATGTACAGGTTCGTCCTTTTCTTATCGTATTGATCATATCCGGATCTCCCACTATATAACAGTACATCTGCACATCATCAAACAGCAGATACTCACTGTCCATCTGATATTTCCTGTATCCTGTGTGCTCCGATATGACATTCTCTATGTTCTTCTGCGTAGCCTCATCAACATATGATGCAGTCAGGTCATACTTTGTAACAGAAAACATATCCACCAGCATATTCTGTGAATTAAACCAGCGCACAACATCATTCATGAGTATCATGAACATGGCAAGTATGGCAGTCACGATGATGGCTGCGACGTACTGTTTCTTCTCAGATATAAACTGTCTGTATGCAAGACTGAGCCCCAGTTTCTTCCCTGAGACAGGCAGCTTCAGTACGCTTGAGAAATGCACGCTGTCCCGCCCACCTCTTATGGCCTTTATAGGTGTGGCATCGGATATTCTTCTTGTCTTCAACACAATAAATGCAGCTACCAGAAGCAGTATCGCCAATATAACACACAGCACAAGTCCCACATTAATATCTGATGGGACTTCAAGTCCTGAGGAAGATCTGGTGGCATTATTTATGGTTCTGAGTATAGGAATAGAAAGTGGTATTCCAGCGAACAGCCCGGCAGCCACCGTACACATATATCCGGCAAGCAGCGACAGCTTAACAGATGCATTTGTCATTCCAACTGCCTTAAGTATTCCTATATTCACAAAATCCATCTCTATACTGCTGCCGATGTTGTGACCGAGAACTATCATAGCCGCCACAAGAAGCAACACGACAAATATAAGCAGCACTGCGGAGAATACCTTTGTCATAAGAAGCATGTAACTTCCCGCCTGCTCCTTTGATAAAGTTATCCAGCAATATGATGCGAAATCACTCACATTATTCAGTTCTCTCTCAAACTCCATCTCCGTGAGCTCCAGGCCCGGCTTTTTATCTATTATGATAAGCTTTGACAATTCAAAGGATCTCTTGTCATCTTCCAGTCCGCTTCTATGATCTTCCGCAGCCTTTGCCTTGAAATCCTCAAAATCCTCATCCGAGATCAATATCGTCTTTATTCCCATGACCGAAGATCCCATATATGGATCCTCGAAAAATGACGCGACTTTGAAGGTATAAGAACCGTTATCATTGCCCAGCTCGACTGTATCACCGATCTTGCAGTCATACATACCCATGAAACTGAACGGCACACTTACCTCCCCCTTTTCAAGCCGGTGGTCTGTCCTTTTGTTATCCACATCATACTGATCATATGTAAGCACGCTGTCTGTATCATTCAATACGTAGCTGCTGCTGTTTCCGCCTTTTCCATTGCAATCCTTAAGCATCAGATATACAACATCAGTCGCTTTCACATCCTGCACTGCGTCACATCTTCCAATATTCTCGGCTATCTTGTCAGCACTTGTTCCATAAGCATCCAGTTTGCTCTCTCCGTAAAGTGCGGCCAGCATATCTCCATGACCTGTCTCATCCATAGCTTCCGAATCATGTCTTATAGAGTTCGTATAATAAGAAAGCACTGAGCAAAATGCCAGTGATATGATAAGCATGAGTACGAACACACTTATATGAACACCCTTATTTCTTCTCATATTGCCGCGAAGCACCATCATGATATATCTCATCGTTGACCTCCTACCACTGCATTGAGCCAAGCCATGCATCTACCTGGCTTTCGCGACTCTTGCGGTCTTCTTCCACATATTGCGGCAGCTTTAATTCACCTATGACTCTTCCATCCTCTATGTAGATGATCCTGTTTGCCCTGATGGCAGCCCTCACATCATGAGTCACCATGAGAATGCTCTGCCCATCTGTGTTGAGCTTGGTGAGAAGATCCAGCACATCCTGTGTATTCCTGCGGTTCAATGCGCCTGTCGGTTCATCCGCAAAAAGGATTCCCGGACTGTTGATCACTGCTCTGGCTATAGCTCCCCTCTGTGCCTCTCCGCCAGACACCTGTGCAGGAAGTCTATCCGCAGCATTTTCTATATTCATCTGCTTTATAAGTTCGTCCGCTCTCTGCTCCGTTTCCTTGGTGCTCTTGTTCTTATTCATATACCCCGGAACAAGTATGTTTTCCCTTATGCTCAGATTGCTGACAAGATGTATCTGCTGAAACACAAATCCAAACTCATATACCCTGAGTTCCGCCATGCGCTTCTCTTTATACGCTGTTATATCCTCCCCCTCATATAAGACCTTTCCCGAAGTCGGTCTGTCCATCCCGGACAGACTGTAGAGCAGCGTGGATTTTCCTGAGCCTGACGCTCCCATGATGACGGTAAAATCTCCCTTATACACATCCAGATTCATATTGTTGAGCACATGATTCTGCACACCCTCGCTTGAAAAGCTTTTGCACAGGTCTCTTGCCTGAAGTATTATATCTCCCATTTTTCTCTCCTTTTTGGAGGTGCCACCATTGGTGTCGCCCTCTCCTTACGTCGGCGGCATGTCGTCGGTACATTCCGATATGTGTCTTAGACACATGGCACCTCCTTTGGTGCCGCCTCCTAACTATAGTTGTAGCACGGCTCTTTTAGTTCAGACATCTTCTATAAATTCTCTACATGTCCTCGCAACATCACCGTGCCACAACCATATCACCTTATTTATTAACAAGTCTTTAACAAACCTTTTTCACCGCAAAATATAACACTGCCTCCAGACCATCGGCGTGATTTATAAGTTCCACGTCTCCGCCCATTCTCTCCATGAGATATCGGACAATGAACAGACCGAGTCCGGCCCCCGGTTCGTCTGCTGAATTTTCACCTCTGTAAAACTTCTCATATATGAATGGCATATCTTTATCCGGGATTCCCGTTCCGTGATCCTTTATGGAAAGCCGGTATACTATATCAGCATCGCTTACATGCACGTTCTTCGGAAGTTTTTCTGTTGCTATGCATCCCGTGTCAATGCTTATCTCCGTGTCCCTGGCATACTTTGAAGCGTTGGACAGTATATTTTCTATCACCTGCACTACTCTTCCCTGATCAGCATGGTCAAGAACCGCATCAGTTATGCATCCACTTCCGGTTTCAATACCATATCCATTTGCGTCCCCACTAACTACGATATTCATTCCAAGTCCTATATCTGCCAGAACCTGTTCCAGCAGAGGTTTTATCTCAACATCATCACTCTTCACTGCCAATCTATCCAGATCATGAAGCGAATGAATGAACATATCATTTGTAATGGAGGTCACTTCATCACATTTCTTAATGATAACTGAAGCATATCTATCCCTGCGCTCCTTCGTAGCATCCATGTTCATGACAAGAGCCTCCGCATACCCTCTTATAGAGGCGATCGGGGTCTTTATATCGTGTGACAGAGTAGCTATGACCGTCTTATTGTTCTCTATAGCCTCCTGCTCCCTGCGCCTTGCATGGATGATCTCTGTCCTCATATGGTCAAATGCCCAGGTAAAACTTCCAAATACATTTGTCCGCTTATATCTGAGCTCCGCATCAAGTTCTCCTGCAGCCAGATGACCTGCATAATCCTCAAGCTCATCAAATGGCCTCAGAACATATACATATATGTATATAAACAGCATAAGTACAATGAATACCACAACTATATAAAGAAGAACTATATTCCTAAGTCCATCCCCGCCTTCATCACTGCCACCTCTATCACTGCGCAGTTCATCCATAACTGCATCCAGCTTTTCTGAAGCATCTGACAAGCCCGATTCATACAACTGCTTTGCCTCGTTCAGTTCCACAATGTACTGTCCATATTTATCACCATTTGCAAGCCTTGACTCGTTCTGTTTTTCCCTATAGACTAACCAGCCAAATACTATTGTTATGGCACACAAAAATACCGCCATCAGCCTTATAACATTTGTTCTCACCGAATATTGTTTCATATAAACTCCCTATAGCCCTATACTAAACAGGCCTATGCAAATCCTTTTATCTACTCAGTATCCCCCAGTATATAACCGGTCCCCCAGACCGTGCGGATAAAATGTGGGTGTGACGGGTCAGCCTCAAGTTTCTCCCTGATCCACCTCACATGAACTGCAACTGTGGACGGTTCCGCATCACTGTAAAGTCCCCACACAGCACTCATGATCTGTTCCTTTGACAGTACCCTGCCTTTGTTCTCTGCCATATATACGAGCAGATCAAACTCTTTCGGCTTCATATCTATGTTCGTCTTATTTCTGCGAACGGTCCTCGCACGTCTGTTTATCTCTATCTCACCTTCTCCGGCACTCAATATTAATATCTCAGACCGCTCACCGTCTGCTCCATATGTACGCCTAAGTATCGAACGGATACGTGACATAAGTTCCTTCAGGGAATATGGCTTTGCAATATAATCATCACCACCCATATCAAGACCGTTCACCTTATCATCCTCGCTGGTTCTGGCACTTGCAAATATGATCGGTATATGTGACGTCCGCCTGAGCTCCTGACAAAGTGAAAAACCTGTGCCATCTGGCAGATTGATGTCCAAAAGTATGAGGTCGCACCTGTTATTCGTCAACACATCATACGCTTCATCTATGCTTGCTGCATACAATGAAGCATACCCATTGTCCTCCAGCATATCCCTTATCAACATAGACAGATCCTCGTCATCATCCACTATGAGTATGACCCTTTTATCTGTGTGTTTTTCTACCATCTTATGTCCTCCCATGATTAATAAGAAAACTGTTCCATCAAAAATAAAACAATCTTAAAATTCCTTCTCCATACATATAAAGTGCTTGTCAAAAAGATCACACTCTCCAACTGTCTGAAATCCTATCTTTGCATATGTTCCAAGCGCAACAACATGGCCTTCTCTCACAAGTATGTGAACGCCCTTCATTCCTCTGCTTCTCAGCACATCACTGGCATAATTCATCATAGTTTTTGCAATGCCACGTCCCTGCATATCCTTTCTGACACACAGCCTCGATAATTCTCCAGACGGGGCAAGATCATCTCTCCAACAGGTAAGCGCCTCCACAGCATCGTCATGGTCTATAGATATTGTAGCCACAATCTCACCATCATCATTCTTCATGACAAACAGATCCTCGTTCTTCAGATCAAATGCTATGGTATTCTCATCAGGATAGTTCTCACTCCACTCACACGGTCCGCCTATCATGGCGTGATAAAGTGCAAGTAATTCCTCTTTGTCCTCTTTTGTTGCGTTTATTATTCTCATTTGTCAAATCCTCTTCGCATTCTATCAATCTTATGATTCTCTATTATTTCTTGTCTATTGCTGGAAGTTCATCAAGCTCCAAGGAGTTCAATGTCCGCATCTGTGTGGATTCGGTAGTTCAGCTTCGATATCTCCCTGTTCAAGTTCCATGATAAGGAAAGTCTGCTGTTCTCGTCAGTCTTAAGTCTTCTGTAATCTTTCATTATATACAATTGAAACTCCGGAGAAATCCAGGTAGCAAACGCCATAGCAATATCACTGTGCGCATATGTTCCGCCATACCTGCCAGCTTTGGATACTATGCCTATTGCGTTTGTCGCTTCGATCCATTTTTTCGGCGACATCGTAAATGCATTAGCTCCCGCTTTACTTCTAAACCCCTCGAATTCGAGGGGTTTAAAATCATCATTGTGAAGCTTTTCCCACAAGCCTAGAAATTCTATCACATCTCGATTCCTCATCCAATTCTGAATTACAGCAGCCGGATCATCGCTCTTATATCTTGCAATATCCGTAAGTGATAAATATTCATTTTCAAAATCCTGAGTGTAGATACCTATATCCACACCATTTGCATGTATTGTTTCCTTTATCGTTTTCGCCATACTTACCCCCTTATAACCCCCAGCACTTTCTATTCATATCCCGACATGTCCAAATTTCTAAAATGCTCCTTAAGCAGATCGATCATCACCCTCTGGCTCTCTCTGGTATGAGTAAGCGCATAAAACTTTCTGCCATACTTCGCTCGTCTCTCCTCTTCCTGGATTCCGGCTTCAAGACCTTTCTGGGTGACACGCTTTGTCTTTGTTTCATCATCCAAAGTAAATTCTTCAATATAACCATTCTGCATCAATATATCATTGATAAATGCCGCAGTTATCTTCTTCATTCCACTTTCATGATTCAGCGCATTTATGCTATTCGCCAGATCTGACACCTTACATATGTCCGTAAGTTCCACTTCATCCAGCCTGTCCGGTTCTATATAGAAATCCTTCTTTCTGACTGGGGATGACTTCTTAATAGTGGTCACAGATTCTGCGCCATCCGGTGTAGAAACATCCGATTGCAGATCAGTCACCAGCATCCCGCCATCTATATGCTGCCTGCAGAATCCATCTATGATCTCTGCAAATGTGGATCCATAGCTTTGAATCTTCTGTGCGCCCATTCCGTACACAGCCTCCATATCTGCGCTGCTTCTCGGAAGCTTTGCGCACATATCTTTAAGAGTCTTATCAGAACAAATGATAAACGGCGGAACGCTCTGCTTTCTCGCAAGCTCCATTCGCTCAGTGCGGAGCAGTTCGAACAGCGCCTTCCCGTTCCCCGTCAGATCTCCTGTCACCGCCAGCTTCTTCGCAGATCGCTTATCTGTGATATAGGTCTCCTCCATCTCTTCCTCTATCACAACACAATTACTGCATTTGTCACAGGTGCAGGGACTTTCGTCTCCAAAATATCTCAATATATATTCTCTAAGGCACTGATCCGTCTCACAGTACCGTATCATCTGATTCAGTTTCCGCTGATCATTCGCACGCAGCTCACTATCATCTACAGCCACATTCGCCGCACTGACCTTGTGATCCAGCAGCCTCTTGTTGATCATAATATCCTGCTTGGAAAAGAACAGCACACATTCCGCTTCCTCACCATCACGGCCGGCTCTTCCCGCCTCCTGATAATAATACTCAAGACTCTGAGGCATATTGTAATGAAGTACATACCTGACGTTCGACTTGTCGATTCCCATACCAAATGCATTTGTGGCAACCATAACTTTGATCCTGTCATATGTGAAATCTTCCTGATTCCGCTTTCGTTCTTCAAGAGACAGACCTGCATGATACCGGCCTGCCGGCACTCCATTTGCAAGTAAAAGTTCATGCACCTTCTCCACATTCTTCTTGGTTGCACAGTATATGATCCCGCTCTCGTCCTCATGCCGCTTGACGTAATTCAGGATACTGTTGTCGGTCTCCCGCCCGCCTTTTCTGTTCACTACCTTGAAAAACAGATTAGGCCTGTCAAATCCTGTTACAACCGTCACAGGAGACTCAAGCTCCAGATTCCTGATGATATCCTGCCTTACCATGTCAGTAGCCGTGGCGGTAAACGCACTCACCACAGGTCTTGACGGAAGTCTATCTATAAAACGAGCTATCTCCAGATAACTCGGTCTGAAATCCTGTCCCCACTGGGATATGCAGTGAGCTTCATCCACAGTCACCATTGCAATATCCGCATTGCACGCAAATTCAAGAAACTGCGCAGTTCCAAGCCTTTCCGGTGTCACATATATAAGCGTATATCTGCCCTGTCTGGCACATTCAAGCGCCAGCCTTATCTGATTCTCCGTCAAAGTGCTGTTGATATACGCCGCATGTACACCAGCCTGATTGAGTGCCTTAACCTGATCCGCCATAAGTGAGATCAGCGGCGAGATAACCAGCGTCACCCCTCCCTCTTCAGCGTTCATCATCAATGCAGGAAGCTGGTAACAGAGCGATTTGCCTGCTCCGGTTGGCATGATTCCAAGCACATCCCTGCCGTCAAGTATTCCCTCTATAAGTTCCTGCTGCCCTGCCCTCAGGCTGTCATATCCGAAATAGTGTTTTAGTGTCTCCTGTAAATTCAATCTTTGTCCTCTTTCTGCAAATTTGTTAGATTATTATATGTAACATTTCTTATCTACTCTTTTTAAAATATGTTGACTTATCTGGTATACTGCCGTATTCTATATACAAGAAATGGGTTTTCAACCGGGTAGGGTTTACGCCTGACAGGACTTGCTCGTTTCTTTTTTTATTTCCATAACATCATACAAATACATTTTCCCAGATGAAGCATGTCTTATCAGCAGCCTTGCGCTGAATACGTTATATCTCTCTACTTCTCCATAATCATCATATACCGGCAATGCAAATCGTGTATCGTATCTATACCATCCATTTTTCGCATTCCTGCTATGCTTATCTTTTCTGTTTTCTTCGCCAACCTTGGATGTAGCTATCTCGATCATCTCCGGTATCGCCTGTGCTGCGTTCGCTTTTGCCTTAGCCACCGCACCTTTAATATGCTTCGTGTAATTAGAACCTGTATATTCATCAGGCAGATCCGTTCCAATATAGACTATATCATCCGATTCAGCTATAGAATAAAATTCTCCTACATATTGCCGCAAATATCTTTCAACATCCTGCCAATCTATGGAGCGCTTACCCTTGAACCGTATGTCATTTATCACAACAATATTATGTCCATCCACATCCTGAATGACCGCAACATTCCGCTTCTGAACACTGTCTTCCGCATGCCCCAGGCTATCAGCAAATTCCATATATCTGAGCACATGCTTTCTCAAACCTGTACCCGATCTGCGATAGCACTCAACAAGATATCTCTCTTCCGCATTGTAATCAGCCATGACATCTTCTTCACATCCAAGCAATTCCTCCAGCGACATATCAAGTGCTCTGCAGACAGCCACAAGCTTGTCAGCCTGAGGATTGATCTTCTTCTTTTTCCAATCATTAATAGTGCTGGTGGAGATCCCTGTTCTCCTTGAGAGCTCAGTCTGGCTCATATGAAGTTCCGCAAGTCTGGCAAATATCTTCTCATATATCTTCAATGTTCTTATCCCCCGTCATTTCCAAATGTGCATCTTCCGACTTATCGGATATTGTATCATATATCTTCCTGCATTACAACCTGAACGCACAAAAAAATACCGGTCAGAGAACCTCTCTGCCGGCATCCTATTTATAATTTATTTCTGTTCCCCATGTGTCTGCGAATCTCACATATGGGTTAGCTGTCATATAAAGCTCTATCTTCTCTCTTTCATTGGTAGTGCACGCTTCCACTCTTCCGGGTTCTGAATCCTTCCTGCCAAAAAACTTCAGAACAGATATCTTCTTATCATGCAGATCCTGTTCTATCTCCAATCTGGAAAAGTCATTCACAAATGGTATTTTCTCCGGTACATCAGTGAGCTGCTCATCCCACATATAGATTGCTTTGCTGTAGCCCCTCTCTCTGTTCGGGACACATGCAAGCTCCGGGATCCTCCACTCACTTCCATATTTCACTGCGCTTCGGATCTTGCCCCGCCTGATCCACTGTCTGATCGTTCCTTCCTGAACCTCATAAAGCTCTGCATACTGCTCAACGATCAGAAGTCTGGATTTCACCTCGAACATCTTGTACTCATCATTGCAGCTTTCTATTACAAATTCCGGAACATAGGACTTATCTTCTTCCAGACGCTTGTAGTCAATGTTGATATATCCCACATCATTGCGAAGCCGTACATCTATCCCGCTTGTATTTACGCAGATGACATAATGCCAGAAACCGTCCGGTGCGTCAAACAGAGTGCGGTTCTCCACATTCTCATATAACTCAGCAAACATTGAAGCAAGAACACTGACCTGCTTTTTGTCTGCATTTGCCGCACTGCCGCATCCCAGTTCTTCCAGCTTCAAGTAAAAATCAGAATCACCAAGCTCCACCAGGGACTCGCATATTTCCTTTATTCCGGCGATCTTCTCAAGAATATCCGCCTTTGTTGTCATAAACTGCTGTCTATATGCATAAAGCTCAAGCGACTCCGCCATAATCCATCTCCTTTGCGCCCCTAAGCCGGGGGGCGTACTACAAAACCAATTATCTAATTAGTAAAATACCACATATTTCTCAAGTTGCCAAATGGTAATCAAAGGCAAGCGGACAAAAATAGGCAGCACGCTTGCGCATACTGCCTATTTTTATATACTTTAATTATTATTACTGCTATCCCTATAAATCAGTTTCTCCAGGTGCCGTATAGCCACTTACAACCACATCGCTATCACAGTTTAACTCTTTTAAAGCAGTACAGTTGTTCAGGTCAAGATATGTGATCTTATTATATATGCAGTCAAGGCTCTCTAGTTTTGTGAGATTGCCTACATCTATACTTGTCAACTTATTCATTCCGCAACGGAGCTCTTTTAAAGAGCCGCAGCTGCTCACATCAAGTTCTGTCAGTGCATTACTTCTGCAATCCAGAGACTGAAGGCTGGTACATCCACCGAGATTCAGATCTGCCAGTTCATAACAATCTCTACTGTCAATTTCTGTAAGAGATGAGCAGCCACTAACATTGAGTTTTGTGAGTGCTGATCCGTAACAGTTAAGAGTAATCAGATTGGTAGTGTCATGAATATCCAGCTCTTTCAGATTTTCGCATGCATACAATTCAAGCTTCGTAAGATTTGGAAACTGGCTTATATCAAACTCTGAAATAGGATTGTAGGCATAAGTTAATTCTTTTATCACAGGGCAGTTCACAATGTTCAGTTCTGCCAGCTTATGATTGTCACAAACCAAAACCGTCAGTGCCTTACAGTCTGACACGTTGATCTCACTAAGCACGCTATCTGTATCATATTCGCAATTAAGCTTAAGTTCAGTCAGCCTGTCAAGTTCATCAACACTGAAACTCGTCAAGGAATTCCCCTCAAAATATATCGATTCCAAAAGCTTACATGCACTTACATCAAGGCTCTTGAGATTTTTTGCTCTGCACTCCAGTTTTGTCAAAGCTGTGCATTTGCTGATATCCAGGTTCTCAAATGCGCCGGAACAATCCAGTTCTGTCAAAGCTGTACAGTCACTCACATCCAGATCTGAAATTTTATCATCATAATGGCAATCCAGTAATTGAAGCGCAGTGCAGCCACCTATGTCCACATCTGCGAGCAGATTGTTCTCACCACAGCCCAAAGTTGTCAAAGATTTACATCCTCTTGCATTCAGACTTATGAGTGTATCATAATTTCCTTCACAAGACAAAGTCTTCAAATTTGTGAGACCGCTTACATCCAGGCTTGTGAGATCTGTATAATCACAGCATAAATTCTCCAGAGATACACAACCGCTTACATCCAGGCTTGAAAGCTTACCTTTAATAATGATAAGTTCTATAAGCTCCGAGCAATTACTAAGATCAAGAGTCTTGATAGATGTATCTGAACAATGCACACGCTGCAGTTTCTTACAGTCCGTAATATCAAGGTCTGCAAGAGTCTTGCTGTCGCTGCAGTCAAGCAGCTCTAAAGATGTGCACCCGCTCACATCCAGCTTCAAAGCATCAGATGTATCTATATTATCATAATAAAGTGTTCTCAAAGCAGTACATCCGCTCACATTCAGACTGGTAAGTAAATTATTATAGCTGCAATAAAGAATCTGAAGTGAACTGAAGTTGCTTAAGTCAAGATTTGTAAGGTGATTATTCTCTAAATATATCCTCTCTATTTTTTCGCAATCGCTTATATCAAGCTCACTTATACCAGCAGAAGAACATTCCAGATATTTTAGTTCTGTCAATCCACTGACATCAAGTTTTGATATGTTATTAGCGCTGCAGTCAAGCGACTCAAGCTCCACACATTTGCTGACATCAAGGTCTGTAAGATTGTTACCACCTACATTGAGTTCTTTAAGTGTTGTCAGTCTGGAAAGATCAAGTGAGTGTTCTTTCATATTAGGATTATAGACAAGATACAAATCTCTCCAATCAATTCCCGTTATACGTGAATCTGTCCATGTATAGCATTCGGCATCCATATCCTCTGGGAAATTCATTCCCTGGCTGTTAAGCTCCTGGACGATCTCCGTCAACGCAGCCACATCATCCGCATTTTTTTCTACTATGACAACCGGAGCATTTACCGTGATCTTTACCACTCTGACAAGATTTGGATTACTCTTTGCCTTAACTGCAACAACTGAGGTTCCCTCCTTGATCGCAGACACCTTGCCTGTGCTGTCAACCGTTGCGACCTTTGTATTTGAGCTCTTAAATGTGGCTGGAATATTTGTTTTGATCGTCGTACTGTCTCCTGCATAGAGTGTCACAGCACCGCTCTTTGGCTCTGTGATGATAAGCGGAGTCTTTACTGTCACCGTAAATATGGCTGTCAGTTTGTAATTACTCTTTGCTCTCATCTTTATCTTCGCTGTTCCAGCCTTCTTCGCAATCACCTTACCTGTTTTGTCCACTGTTGCCACGGCCGTATTCAGGCTTCTGAATACAGCCGGAATATTTGTCTTTATAGTTGTGCTGTGTCCTGCGTACAGTGTAGCTTTGCCTGAAGCAGGAGATTTTACAACCAACTGATCCTTTACTGTTATGGTCACTATCCTTTTAAATTTTTTATTTTTCTTTGCCGTGATGGTGATCTTCGCCGTTCCGGCTTTTCTTCCTGTCACCAAACCGGTGCTGCTGACCACTGCAACAGCCGCATTTGACGACTTGAATGTGGCCGGCACACTTGTCTTAATCGTTGTTGTACATTTTACCGCTATCGTTCTCTTGCCACACACAACAGACATACCTGTGGTTGCCGCATATGCGTCTGTCACCGGAGTCTGAAGTCCCAGACATCCGATGACCATGACAAGAATCGTCAGCATTGCCATCCATCTCTGTGCGATTCTTTTTCCTTTCATAACCTTACCTCTCGATTTGAACATCAGCTCCCGCCAAGTGTTATTTTACAATCTTAACCTTAACAGACTTACTCCATGTCGAATACTGTGCCATCTGATCTGCACTTCTCTTAAAGCCACGGACTCTCACATAGTATGTTGCGCCCTTTCTAAGCTTTCTTAAAGTAGCTCTGTTTGTTCTGCTGTCTCTGTATGTCAGGGTCTTTGTATATCCACTCTTGAATGCACTATTTACTGAATACTGGATCTGGTATCCATCGAGCTTCTGGCTTGCTGTCCATGTGACAAGAGCTGAATTCTTCGCCAGATTGCTGGCCTTTGTAATCCTTGTTGCAGGCATACTTGGAGCTGTCACCTGTATTGAATATGTACCTGTGTACTTTATGTCTGTAGAATTTCCTCCTTCAATAGTAAGGTAATACAGGCCTTTCTTTACAAAACACTCGTACTTATAAGTTCCCATCTCATCAATATCCTGGCTAAATGCATCGTCACCCCATGCATTCACCAGCGACAAAGAACTATAGTTAAATTTATTCTTGAAGATTATTGAAATATATCCTGTCTTTGATACGTAGAATTTGTATTTGTCCACATGATCATTTGCTGCAAGCTGTGCTTTGACGATCTTGCCAACTGTGTATGCCGTTGCTGTTGATGCTTCATTATTCTTTGCCGTGGCAAACTCCTGTTTTGTCTCATTTGAAGCTGTAAATCTTGGTAGGAGTGAAAAATTATTTTCCGGTATGATCACTGAACCTCTTCCAACTAACAATATATATTCTCCAGCTAGCAAATCAACAACACACGTATTCTCACCGGAAACGTACCAACGCACTAATTGTCTCTTAGAAGAATCATACACAGCAACAACAATATTAGGATCACTAGCACTAGATGTAAAAAACGTTATTCTACCAGAACGTTTTATAGAAAACTTATACTCATACGCCTCGTACTCATCAGAAAGACATCCTGTAGTCATCTTATTCCATGTAAATGTCCTCTGTACAGTTCCAGCCTTTGCGCTCACCGCCGGACTCACAAATAACAGCAGCATAACCGCCGTCAACACCATAGCCACCTGTCTTGTAAATTTGTTTCTCATAAAAATCATCCTTTCTTGTTTGAATTTGATACGCTTATTGTAACCATAGGCCCCCTATCTTTTTTTGCGCACCATTTTGTATTGCACTGTTACATTATGTTATATCATTATATCTTTTCACTTGTAAACAGTTTGCAGATAAAAATGAAAAATTTTTGTTTTCATTTGTCTAAAATTCCAGCCATCTCCGGTATTCTCCATTCATTTCCACATTTTACTGCGCCATCAAGTTTACTATTTCTTATCAACTGTCTTATTTTACCGACCTGTATTCCATATAATTTGGAATACTCTTCAATCGTAAGCATACGTGGAACGACTTCGAACATAATATACTCATCTGAACATCCATCAATTATGTAATCAGTAATATAATTCCGGTCCGGATTGAGTCTGCCATGGTCCGTAGCCGCACATCCATAATCAGTGAGAAGCCTGATTTCAAGCCGTAATCCCGTAGTTATCAAGACATAGCGCCAATACCCTTCCGGCGCATCAAACAGGTTACTTGCGACAACTTTTCTTTCAAGTTTCTCAACCATCCCTGCAAATATTTCTACCTGTTTTTTATTGGTCAAATGCATCCTGCACTCATCAAATCCATCCACTTTCCATATATCAAACTCCTCGGCGTCAGACTCCAGGATCAACTTACAAGCATTCTTTGCCTTCATTATTTTGTCAAGGAGCCCCTGTTTAGTTGCCACAACCCAGCTTCTATAAGCGCAAAGCTCTAGCGCCTTATCCATAACTTTCAGCTCCTTTCTATGCAATAAATATATTTATTCGTATTGTAACATTACAGATTATACTTTTTTTGCGTTTTGTTTGTAAATAGTTTTTGCCATACACTCATAATTTTTTATTTTTTTGATCCAGCTAACCACTCTTCTATTCTTAATACATCATCTCACAATGAGTTTGATTTTCTCACTCTCTGTGCTATACTGTTCTCAGTAAATGAGTGATTGTACAAAGGCGCACAAGCTCCCAACGGGGCGGTGCGCCTTTTTATGTCTTTTAAAAATTACACATGCGTATGAATCAAATGAAAGGGATTACAGATATGAAACTTGAAAATTACGAAGTACATCTGCCTAGCTACTCAATAGGCAGCACAATCTACAACAAGATCGGACCTGTATGT
>JAEDGW010000123.1 GCA_016297325.1 Coprococcus sp.
TATCTGGGCGTGTTCGGGACTTTCACCCGTTAGAGCGCGCCCATGGCGCGCAAACTAAAAATATCCGGCGATACATCTGCATCACCGGATACTATGTTATCTTGTTTTATTTTCAGAAACACATAAATTCACTTTATATGTCCATTCGTCTCACCTTAGAAATCCACCTCTGTGTCATAGTAGCAGCACTTCAGAAGCTTCTCCATCTCCTCCTGGCTTGGCTGTCTTGGGTTGGAGCCTGTACATGCGTCAAGTATCGCATTTGCTGCAATCTCAGGAAGTCTCTCAAGGAATACATCCTCTGGAACAAATCCCTGCTCGCATGGATAGCTGTCAGGTCCATAATTCTTGATACAATGAGGGATATTCAGATCATCATTCATCTTTCGCAGATATGCGATCAGAAGAGATATCTTCTCATCAAGTGTCTCTCCGCCAAGTCCCATAAAGTCTGCTATCTCACCATAGCGAACCTTTGCTGTCTCATCCTTTGCGTTGAATGCAATTACCTTTGGAAGATACATCGCATTTGCTGCTCCATGGATGATATGTGCGCCGTAGTCGGCAAATGCAGCTCCGGTCTTGTGAGCCATCGAATGTACGATTCCAAGCAATGCGTTAGAAAATGCCATACCGGCAAGGCACTGTGCGTTGTGCATAGCGTCACGCTTCTCCATGTCTCCGTTATATGAACCAACTAGATCATTCTGGATCATCTTGATGGCATGAAGTGCCAGAGGATCAGTGAAATCGCAGTTTGCTGTCGATACATAAGCCTCGATGGCATGAGTCATGGCATCCATACCTGTGTGTGCAACCAGTTTCTGAGGCATGGTCTCTGCCAGCTCAGGATCAACGATGGCCACATCCGGCGTGATCTCAAAATCAGCTATAGGATACTTGATGCCCTTCTCGTAATCTGTGATGATAGAGAATGCTGTAACCTCTGTTGCAGTTCCCGATGTTGAAGAAATAGCACAGAAGTGAGCTTTCTTTCTGAGCTCAGGAATTCCAAATACCTTACACATGTCCTCAAATGTTGCGTCAGGATACTCATACTTTATCCACATAGCCTTTGCTGCATCTATAGGTGAACCACCACCGATGGCCACTATCCAGTCAGGCTCGAACTCAAGCATGGCTGCTGCACCTTTCATAACCGTCTCAACTGAAGGATCCGGCTCGATTCCCTCAAATAACTTAACTTCCATTCCGGCTTCCTCAAGATACTGGACTGCCCTGTCAAGGAATCCGAATCTCTTCATGGATCCGCCTCCGACACAGACCATAGCTCTCTTACCTTTGAATGTCTTGAGTGCCTCAAGTGCACCTTTTCCGTGATACAGGTCTCTTGGTAACGTAAATCTTGCCATTTGTTCGCCCTCCTAAATCAAAATAAAAACCAATCATATATCTTCATCGAAACACCGTCCAGCTTATCAGCCAGCTATCAGCATTTCAATATAATTATAACATGATTGGCTATTCTTAGCATCTAATTTTTGTGCATTTTCAGCAATGTTTTTCGTCTATTTTTTGGCGTTTCACTAGATGTTTTCCATATTTTATGATAGTTTCTGCGTTTTCACAAATCGCACCATCCAAACCGTCTCAGACATGGTATATCCACCTATATAAATCACCCACCTATATAAATCATCCGCATATATCTGATCTGTGAAATTATATGATTTACAAAATTATCTTAATTTTCAAATTCTCCATATACCTACAGATATTTTATCTCCACAAGAGTAAGCCCCTTTGCCTCCGCTTTTGGACCGGCTTTTGTCCTGTCCTTAGCCTCAAGTATCGACTCCATGCAGTTCTCCGGCCAGATTCCAAGGCCGATCTTCATCAAAGTTCCAACTATGATACGGACCATATTATACAGGAAACCGTTTCCGCTGATCCTTATATATATCATGTCGCCCATTTTATCTATTGTTATATCCGTTATGGTCCGGACTGTATTTTCCACCTGTGATCTGGTTGAACAGAAACTCTTGAAATCATGCTCGCCCACCAAAACCGCCGCCGCACGCTTCATCTTGTCAATGTCCAGCGGATAATACACAAATGTTGAATATAATCTCTCCGTTGGCATATCAAATCTTCTGTTGAGTATCTTGTATTCATAGGTCTTGATGGTATCACAATATCGCGGATGGAAATCATCAGCCACCTGACAGGATTCCTGTATCCTTATGTCATCCGGAAGCCGCTGATTCAGTGCAAATGAAAACTTTTCTCCTGGTATTCCGGACTCGGTGTCAAATACTGCCACATTCCCCAGGGCATGTACACCTGAATCTGTTCTGCTGGCACCGATCACCTTTATATCCTCATGACACAGCTCGCTGAGTGTCTTATTCAGGACTTCCTCAACCGTTATTCCATTTATCTGAACCTGCCATCCACAGTAATTTGTTCCATCGTAGGCCACTATCAATTTTACTCTCTTCATATTTCACGCTTAGGACGTGCCTGACACATCCATGTCCTTTTCTTTATTAACTGCTCATTTATATCGATGTTTACCAGGAATCATCACAATCTTTCCTGGTCACAAATTTGCTATGGCAACAAATCTTTACTTCGCAATATCTCTCAAACATCAAATTGTCTATAGCAAACATCTATATACTATCATACACGCAAGGTACACCAACACTATAGCATATGTCACATAATCTATGCCACTGTATTTTAAAGGATTCATGCGGCTCCGCCCCTCGCTGCCGTCAAAACATCTGGCATCCATGGCCTGGGCCAGATCTGTGGCACGCCTTATCGCAGATACAAACAGCGGGATAAATACAGGGATATAGCTTTTTATTCTTTTAAATATGTTTCCGCTTTCAAAATCTGCACCTCTCGAAAGCTGTGCTTTCATGATCTTATCCAGTTCTTCCATAAATATCGGTATAAAGCGAAGTGCTATCATGAGCATCATTGACATCTCGGCCACCGGAACTTTTATCTTTTTTAAAAATCCAAGATTGCTCTCAAGTCCATTTGCAAGATTCATAGGTCTGGTGGTATATGTCATAACTGAAGACCCTATTATAAGATATACCAGACGTATAACCACTATCACCGTGGTCATCACGCTTTTGTCCGTTATCCTGAGTCTGTGCCAGCTCCAGATCACATTTCCATCGCCATTGAATACACTGAATATCGCCGTAAATAATATGAACATCCATATGACTTTAAGACCTTTGCATATGTATGTTATTGGGACCTGACTTACCGCAACGTAAATAACCAGAAACGCCGTTGCGGCCATGATCATCCACCAGTCTTTACACAAAAAAAGCGATATCGCATATAAAAATGTCACAGCCAGTTTTGTCCTTGGATCCATTCTGTGTATCACAGAGTCACCTGTATAATATTGTCCTATTGTGATATCTCGTATCATATCTACAATTCTCCCATTTATATTTTGCTATCATCTATCAATAAAGTAATCTAGCCACTGCTTATACACAGCTTTAACTGACTACTCTAGTTTTTCATTACTCCCGCACATCTTTCAATAATCACACTAGGCCTTCAATAATCTCACGCCATCAGGAATATCTATTCCATACCTGTCAGTCAAAACTTTATCATAAAAGAATGCGTCAGTATCGCCATCATAAACTATCTTTCCCTGATCCATCAACAGCACCCTTTCAGATATCTCGTATACATCTTCCATATCGTGGGACACAAGTATCACCGTCACATTCTTCTCTCTATTTAGGCTTCTTATAATATCCCAGAGCTGTTCCCGGCTCTCTCCGTCAAGCCCGCATGCAGGCTCATCAAGTATCAGTATATCCGGCTCATATGCCAGTATTCCCGCCATGGCTACACGTTTTTTCAGTCCTCCTGACAATTCAAATGGAGAGTAATCCTCATATTTGTCTGGAACCCCAACCAGTTCAAGCGCATGTCTTGCTGCACGCTCTGCTTCATCCTTTTGCATTCCAAAGTTCAAAGGGCCATACATGACATCCTTAAGCACCGTACTCTCAAATAACTGTGATTCCGGGAACTGGAACACATAACCTATCCTGCTTCGGATTGTTTTAGTATTTTTTACACTCTGCACATCCTTGCCATATAGATACACTCGTCCGCTCTGTGGAACTATGAGCTTATTTATCATCTGAAGCAGTGTACTCTTGCCTGATCCTGTCTGCCCTATTACAGCCACAACCTGGCCTTTATATATTCTTACGTTCACATCCTGAAGGGCATGATAGCTGTCGTTACCATTGACATAGGAATATTCCACATCCTGAAGCTCAATAATGCAATCATCATCTGATGAATCACGTTTGCCCAGGTATGCGCTCAGGTCATCTGATGATCCATATTCACTCTGAGATGCGTTTTGACTATCTGGCGCTCCAAATTCCTTCTGAGACTTCTTTTGTCTCCTTTTGTACTCTGTGCACACATCTATGGGTATTCCAGCCTCAAGTTTCATACTGACCGGAATTTCAAGTCCATATTTTTTTAACTGAGTTACATCGCCCAGCACCTCTTTCGGTGTTCCCGCCGCAACTATCCGGCTGTCATCCAATATATATATTCTGTCTGCCATAAGCGCCTCTGATATTTTATGAGTGACCATTATGACAGTAATATTCTTTTCTTTATTTAATTTCTGCACCAATTCAAGCATCGTCCTTGCTCCCTGAGGGTCAAGCATGGACGTGGCCTCATCCAGAACTATACACTCTGGGCTCATGGCCATGGCTGATGCTATTGCCAGTCTCTGTTTCTGACCACCACTTATACGTGCTGTATTCTTATATTTGTACGCCGAAAGCCCCGTAAACTCCAGCATCTCGTCTATCTTCTTCCAGATATCGTTGCTTGAAACTCCCAGATTCTCAAGGCCAAATCCTATATCCTCAGCAAGGGTATTTCCCACTATCTGGTTATCTGGATTCTGGAATACCATTCCCACCTGTCTTCTCACAAATGTCATTTCTTTAGCTCCCACCAGTTCCTGTCCGCCTATAACTATACTTCCCTCATGTGGGGCAAGAAGTCCATTCAGGTGCCTTGCAAATGTAGACTTTCCCGAGCCATTCCTTCCCAGGATTGCAATTATCTCGCCCTTATCTGCAAGAAAATCTACATCCTTTATCGCCCAGTTTTCGCCTATCTTGTTGCCATCCTTATCCTTTATATTAAATTTATGAGATAACCCTTTTATATTTATGAAGCTCATATTTTTTTCACTCTTTATTCGATTCTCTTTTCACAATGTATATTATTATCCGAATTTTTTCCACATTTTTATGTATATCAACCGTCTACCATATGTATGTATTTTATGTTTATAAATCGTTTACCGCATGTATATAGACAACAGATTCTAAAAAAACAGGGCCGCCGTACACAACGCAAATAAATACGTCTATGTACTGCAGCCCTGTTTATTTATCTGTACAAAATCAATTGATTATTATACTAACTCGAGAATAACCTCAAGAGCCTGATCACCCTTACGCTGACCGATCTTGATGATTCTTGTGTAACCACCCTTACGTCCTGCGTACTTTGTACCATACTCATCGAATAACTTCTGTGTTAAATCGATCTTCTTTGTACCGGCCTTCTTTCCAGCAGCATCTGTAGGGACTTCAACAACTGGATATAAAACCTTGAGCATCTCTCTTCTGGCATGAAGTCTTGAAGGCTGATCTTTCTTAACCTTCTTCTCAACTGTGTCGTATACAGTAACCTTCTTACCATCTACAACTTCCTTGATTCTCTTGCCATCTTTATCTTTTCTAGCAACCTTAGCCTGAACTGTAACCTCATCGTAGTTATCCTTCTCAGCAACTGCTAATGTGATGAGCTTCTCAGCGATCTTAACAACTTCCTTAGCTCTTGCCTCTGTTGTCTTGATCTTTCCATGATACAGTAACTGAGTTACCTGGTTACGAAGTAATGCGTTTCTCTGTGCGCTTGCTTTTCCAAGCTTTCTATACTTTGCCATTTCTATTATCCTCCTATACCCTTTGTGGGTCTTCACTGTGCTTACTATTATTCAGCTTGAGTGGTGTATGAAAACTACTATTAGTCTTCGTTCTGATTAAGTGATAAGCCTAATTCCTTAAGCTTAGCTAATACTTCATCCAGTGACTTACGACCAAGGTTACGAACCTTCATCATATCCTCTGGAGTCTTATTTATAAGTTCCTGAACTGTGTTGATTCCAGCTCTCTTGAGACAGTTGTATGAACGAACTGATAACTCGAGCTCATCGATATTCATCTCAAGAACTTTTTCCTTCTCGTCTGTTGTGCTCTCAACCATAACATCTACAAGACGTGCGTTCTCTGATAAATCTACGAACAGCTTCAAGTGCTCTACCAGAAGATTAGCAGCAAGACTTACTGCCTCATCTGGAGCAAGAGCTCCGTTTGTATATACATCAAGAGTTAACTTATCATAGTCAGTAACCTGACCAACACGTGTATTCTGAACTGTAAGGTTTACTCTCTCAACAGGGGTGAAGATTGAGTCAATAGCGATAACATCAATAGGTGCATCTGCCTCTTTGTTCTTGTCAAGGCTTACATATCCACGACCATTGACAATTGTAAGCTCCATCTCAAGCTTTGCATCCGGACCACTAAGGTTTGCAATTACAAGATCAGGATTAACAATCTCTATATCTCCATCAACCTTGATGTCTCCTGCCCTAACAACGCGCTCACCGACAACGTCGATATACGCCTGCTTTGGCTCGAATGTATCTGAGTTATTCTTGATAACGACATTCTTGATGTTCATTATAATCTCAGTAACATCCTCTTTTACACCTGGGATTGAGCTGAACTCATGTAAAACACCCTTTATCTTAACGTGGCTTACAGCAGTACCTGGTAATGAAGAAAGCATTATTCTTCTAAGTGAATTACCAAGTGTTGTACCGTAGCCTCTCTCTAAAGGCTCGATTACAAACTTGCCATATTTGTTGTCATCTGAAGTCTCAACGATCTCGATTTTTGGTTTTTCAAACTCAAACATCTAAGCCCCTCCTTTACGGGTTTAAATAT
>JAEDGW010000023.1 GCA_016297325.1 Coprococcus sp.
TTTTCACAAAGTCTGCTTTATGAAAAAAGCGGGCTATTTTTTATTCCTGACAGCTGGTCATATCTACTCGGTTTCTCACTTCCATACATCTTCTATAAAAAGTTGACTGGCTGACATCAAACTTTGCAGCACCTTCATCTAACGTGATCATTCCATCAATCCACAGGTAGCAATAAGTTTCTAACTCATCACCTAATTCCTTTCTCTCCGCGCCAAATCTCACGCCTTTTTTCTTTGCAACTGCTATTCCCTCCGCCTGTCTTTTCTTTATGAAGGATCTCTCCGTCTCCGCCACATAGGCAAGAATCTGCAATACAAGGTCTGCGATAAATATGCCTGTAAGACCATTTCTCTCTGATTTTGTATTCAAAAGCGGCATATCAATAACAGCTATATGAGCAGCCTTTTCTTTTGTTATAATTCGCCACTGATCCAATATCTCATCATAGTTTCTGCCCAATCTGTCTATACTGAGAATTATTACCTCATCACCTTTTCTGAGTTTTCTCATCATTTTCTTATACTGAGGTCTTTCGAAATTCTTTCCCGACACTTTATCAACAAAAATATTTGTTTTATTCACACCACTATTTGCCATCGCCTCATACTGCCTGTCCGGATTTTGATCCTTCGATGAAACCCTTATATACCCATATGTACTCATAGCTCCTCCTCCTATTAATCCACTCCGTAAATCTTTATAAAGCTTTCATTAAATATCATCCTTTTTCCCTTAAAATCCCCTTTCCACTCATGTATTCTCAACAAAAATACGTGAAAAGTATCTCCCGCGGGAACTACAAACGCAAGCGATCATCTGGCCAGATGAACTATTTATTACATTGTTATTTATGAATTTATGGGGTAAAATTGAGCTTATTTGAGATAGGACAGCAGACACAGCATGTTTGCCGAGACAATATTTGCCATTGTATCCGATGTAAACGAAGAAAAAATTGAGACATGGAAGGAGGCACATTCTATGATGAACGATGCGATGAAAAGAATTATGGCTAAGGAACTTAAGGAAAGCAAGGATGAAGGACGTTCCGAGGGCCTGATCGAAGGACGTTCCGAAGGACTAGCTAGGGGGCGTTCTGAAGGACGCTCTGAAGGTCAAGATCTCCTGACGGAAGCTATGCTCACTGCGCAGAAAGAGAACATCTCCGACCCAGCAAAGCTTGAGGAGCTTGGCTACGACAAGAATACCTCCATATGTACTATAACGGCGCTTAAGAAGCTGGGGATTATCTGACAGCCCCTCTATATATAAACTCCGCACACACCGCCGTTATAAGCTCTGCTACCCAGAACGCATTCCACACACCAGCAGGTCCGAAACCACAAAGTTTTGATAGTATCCATGCAGCCGGGATTATGACAACCACATATCTGAGCAGGGATATGAGCAGGGACGGAGTGCCCTTTCCCAATCCCTCAAGTGCTCCAGATGCAGTTACCGACACGGCCGACACTACAAATCCGGCGCATATGATGCGCAGTGCTGTTCCACCCGCATTTATTGTAGACACATTCTCTGTGAACATACCTATAAGCCTTTCCGGGATAAGCAGGCACACAACTGTTCCAGCCAGCATGATTCCAACATTTAATGCAAGCGTTATGTTGAATATCTTCTTCACTCTTGCATGCTCTCCGGCACCATAGTTATATCCTATGATAGGGCGCATTCCCTGAATGATTCCATTTGCCGGCATATACAGGAAGGTCTGAAGTTTGTAGTACACGCCCAGGATCATGACATAAGTTGCCGAATACATGCTGAGTATGGCGTTGAGTGCGCTTGTGAGCAGAGACGGCAGTGCCATATTGAGTATGGCAGGTATACCTATGGCATAGAGCTTCTTCACCATCAAACCACCCTCATGCAAATGCTTTATGCCGAACTTCACATTTATCGGTCTTCCAAAGTACACAATAAAATAAATGATCAGTGTAAACACCTGTCCCAGACCAGTTGCCAGTGCAGCGCCTTCTATACCCATTTCAGGAAATGCTCCCACACCAAATATCAGCAGCGGATCAAGCACTATATTCACAATACAGCCGCCCATCAGTCCAACCATTGTAACTATCATGCGTCCAACCGACTGGAACACCTTCTCAAATGCAAGATCAACCGAAATAATTATAGAAAATCCAAATACTATGTCTGCATAACGACAGCCAAGGTCAAGGACGTCTCCACTTGCCTTGAAGGCTCTGAGAAACGATGGAATGATGGCAATACACACGACTGTCATCACTATACCCTGTATAACAGCAAGAAACATCCCCCAACTAGCTGCCCGATCTGCCCGCTCATTATCCTTGGCTCCAAGATATATGGCTATCACCGCGTTTATTCCAACACCAAATCCGATCGCCACAGCATTTACAAAATTCTGCAGCGGAAATACATACGAAAGTGCTGTCATCGCATCCTCACTTATCTTCGCCACAAAGAAACTGTCAACTATATTGTACAAAGCATTCACCATCATCGATATAACCATAGGCAGTGCCATGGACATCAAAAGTGGGAACACCGGCTTTTCTTTCATAAAATTCTCGTTCATAAAACCTCCAAATATATTTTCATCCAGATTATACCATCCCCCTGCGGGGACGGAGGTACCTGTCCCCGCAGAGCATAAATAAAGCCCCACAACCTTGCGGTTGTGGGGCGAAAAGATGACTTGATCCGGAAAAATCCACCAACTTGTTTTCGTTAAAATTATTATGTATGATTTTATACTTCAACCAGCATATATGTCAAGATCCTGCACGACCACAAAGTAACCTTTGTCACCATCCTCGTCCACCGGGATAACATGTATAAGACTTACACCCCCATGGTTGTTTGCACAACTGACTGACAAAACCCCTCTGCGAATGTTCTCTGTCTGATATCCCGTATTGCCGCCTGTGTAACTCTCCATTCGCTCGCGGCTGAGAAAATCTCTGACTATTTTTCTTGACCGATCCGACTCAAACCGGTTACTTATCAATCCAATTACTTCATCGTAGTTATTCGCACAAGATACAGCATTGTTCAGCTCAGAATCGCCTTTTATAACACGGTATTTATCGTTCTCATAATTAACATATATAATATCAGTATACATATATGCGATCCTTGCCTCTACCCTGGATTGAGCCTTTTTTATATCAGACTCTATCTTGTCAAGTACGGTCACTCTGTCCGTACCATCCCTGCTGATGCTGTGGATCACGCTGACATTCTTGCCCTTCTTCTTCGCTTCATACAGCGCAGCGTCCGCGACATTCATACACTCTTCTGTGCTGAATCCTGAACCATTGATCTGACATATACCAGCACTGCAATGGACATTCTGCCCTCTCTCCATTGTCTTGCGCTGAAGTTTTCTGGCAAATCTTATCACCTTTGACTCCAGAACAGACATATCCGATAAGCCCTTGTGAAGCACAACATACTCGTCTCCACCATACCTGCAGACAACGTCCTCTTCATAGCAGTCACTCCGGAGAAACTTTGCCACCTTCTCAATCCAGTAATCACCAACTGCGTGACCATATGTATCATTTACACTCTTGAAATCGTCTATATCCACAAATACAAGAGAAGCACTATCTTCGTCAGTCATGTTATCTATATACTCTCTTATCCTCTGCATTCCGGCTGTCTTGTTGTATATGCCGGTCAGAAGATCATGCTCAGCCTCGTACTTTGTACGCTCAACCTCCTGTCTGGATCTCGCAAGTGATCTGTCCATCTCGACCATATCAACTGCAAACATGATCTGTGTAGAAGCCACCACAGATATTGTCTGGAATGAAATCCCATAATAGAATATGACAACAACCGTGGATATACATGGCAGGATAAAATACAAAACACTTGACCAGAAAACTCTTTTTTCCAGTCTTTTTTTATACTGCAAAAGTATCGAAAAGCTTAGGACAAGTCCTGCTGCAGCAATAAGCTGCGCAACCAGATAACCGCTGCTCCTGTGATAGAAGTTATTGTCATCTATATAATAGAACAGCTTGTCACTGAACTGGGATATAATGAGCAGGACTATCCCAGCAGCACTCAGGACTAACACGCCCCTTGCTCTCACTGGCATCTTAATCTCTCCTCTGTTGAGAATGACAAGAAGATAAAACGTAAACAAAGTCATATATAAATAGTTGACAAAGAACACGCCAAAATTGCTTATCTTTAGCATGTAATAGGCTGTCTGCCCTGTTTTTCCCTGATAATACCATGACAACATGTCTGCAACCAGCAGGATGATACATGCAGCCTCCATGCATAGGCTCACATTCTTTTTATCTCTATTATTATTCTTCTTAAGGAATATAACCGCAAATGCAAACAGACAGATTAATATTCCCCACATTTCAAATGCTATATTAAATACAGCAGTCCTATCCACTAACTATGCGCCCCCTTAAACTTCCTGGCGGTTTATTGTAGTAATTGCATAATTTGATTTGTACAACTTTTTCTCAAATTTATAAGTTTATATGAGAATAATTCTATATAACAAAACAGTCAAAGTCAATTACAAGATAACACATATTTATGGAAATATGTCGCCACTGGGGGCATATATTTCCTGTCATCATGAACCATATAATAAAGTCTCTCGACCATCTGCTGTTTTATGGGAAGCACCTTCACATCCAGACGTCTGAGCATATCCATGTACGGCACCACCGCTATGCCAAATCCTGCGGCCACAAGTCCGGCTATGACCTCGTCCTCCTCAGTCTCACACGCTATCTCCGGAATCCGTCCCAGTCTGCCGAACATCTCATCCACCAGACTTCTCATTCCAGATCCCTTCGAAAAATATACATGTTTATATCCCAGTGTATCCTCAAGTGTCACCGAATCTCTGTCTGCCAAAGGATGTCCTGACGGTGCTATGACAACAAGATCCTGTCTGCCGACAGGAACGGCGGAAAATCCCATTGTCTCAGGCGGTCTTGAACAGAAAACCATGTCATATTTTCTGGCCGCAAGATCATCAAGCAGTTGCCCTGTGGTTCCTGTGTGAAATGTAAACGACGTATTTCTGTTTCCACATTTCTTCAGGTACTCTGCTGCCAGACGCGGTACAAATTCCATTCCAAGAGGTCTTATGAGTCCTAGCCGTATCACACCATCCCCGGCAGCCTCTTTTTGTATGGACTTCACTCCCGCATCAAGCGTGCCCAGCGAATGCTCTGCACACGCAAGAAATTCTCTGCCAAATGCAGTGAGCTCTGTATTACGCCCATTCTTTTCAAAAAGCATCACCCCAAGTTCTTCCTCGAGCTGGGATATTGCGTGACTGAGACTTGGCTGCGTTATATTCATATTCTGAGCTGCCCTGGTATAATGCTGCACATGTGCCAGCTCAACAAAATATCTCATATATGACAAGTTCATGGCTGTACCTCCGTTTTTTATTTATATCTGTCTTCTTTCCACTTTATGATGCGTACAAATATTTCATATTCATATTTTACTCATATTAAAACATTTTCATAGTTTTTGATAGATGCAATCTATCAAATCATAAAAACTATTTATTTGTTATGTAGTGTTACCGGTGCTACAATCAAAAACCGCAGGGATATACATATAAGAACTTCCATAACCCAGATATCCCAGAATACTAAACATATGCACGCAAAAGAATATGTTATAGCGGCATATCAAAAGAAATGAGGAAAACAAAAATGAATGCCCAATCAGAAAACGCACATCTGCATAACATGTGGGGCGAATTTGCCCTGATAACCGCAGTCATCATCAACAGCTTCGGAGTTGTCCTTATGCTCTATTCCGCAGCCGGAATATCAGCAATATCCAGCGTGCCATACGCGTTCTCGCTGGGTTCTTCCAAGACTCTCCCTCGGAACCTGGACATACATATTCCAGGGTTTGCTGATACTGACACTCATGATCATGAGGAAGAAATTCGTACCACAGTATCTGTGCAGCTTCATAGTTGGATTTATATTTGGCAAAATGCTTGATGTCCATGAGATGTGGATCGGAGTTCTCCCAACTGCACTGCCATGGAGAGTTCTCTACTTCGTGATAAGCTATCTGCTGATCTGTATCGGAATCGCACTGTCCAACAGATGCGGCCTACCGATCATACCAACGGACCTTTTCCCAAGGGAGCTGTCGGAGATAATATCGGCCAAATATTCAAAGGTAAAAATATCATTTGACGTAATCTGCCTTGCAACGACCGCCGCCCTCACCGGCTTCATATTAGGTCACATCTACGGTCTTGGAATCGGCACGGTCCTCGCTGCCTTCACCATGGGCAAAGGAATCGCCATGGTCGGAAATGCCATGGACAAGCATGTTGCCATCGCGCCATATATAACAGAGCACATAAAGCATCACGGCACCCATAAGGCCCAGTATGCAGGACACTAAATAATTAATTATTATATCCAAGACCAACAAAAGAACCGCCGGAGAGAATCCCATGCCAAATCCAGATCTCCTACAGCGGTTCTTTTTATATCTCCACGAACAGGCACGCAGATAAAAATAACCATATATATGCCAGTCGGTAGTGAAGGCGCCCTTGGATCGATCAGTTACCTGCTAAGGCGAAGCAAACAACGCCCTTATCGTTTGCGTAGCCGCATGCATATGTAACTGGTCGAACCAAGGGAAGCCGAACGTGACTGCATATATATGGTTATTTTTTATCGTCCGTGCCGTCCGTCAATTAGGCATTTGCCAGCTGACGTCCAAGCTCCTTACACTCCTCAAGGCCTTCTGCATCAGGTGTCTCATGGCACATAAGTCCAGCGCCGCCTACGAGCTCTGCGCCTGCTGACTGCATTCTTGCTTCCCAGTCACGCATCCACTCGCCATCTCCCCAGCCGTATGAACCAAAGAGTGCGATTTTCTTGCCTAAAGCAAATCCCTCTACCTCAGCAACGAATGGCTCCATCTCAGCCTCCTCAAGAACCTCAGCACCCATAGCTGGGCATCCAAGTGCAAATACAGGCTCGTCCTTAAGTGCATCAGGTGTGATGCTGCTTACGAATACTACCTCTGCTTCCTTTCCGGCCTCTCTCACGCCGTCTGCGATGGCCTCTGCCATCATCTGTGTATTTCCGCCCTGTGTCCAGAATACGATATTAATTTTGCTCATAATAATCCTCCTTGTGAAAATATATGTAATAGAGTCTTACCCTATACATCCTTATAACCTATGTTTATCTACATCTTTCCATATACTTCGAAGCTCTCTTCTACGCTGCGCTTCTGCTCGTCGTATACATTCCCATGATGTCTCTCATATGAAGTCCATTTGAGAGGAGCTGGATGAGACGTTCCTCTGTGCACTCAAATATATGGAATGTCTTCTGCTTTGCCTCGGCATCCTCATATACCTTCCAATATCCAGAGCAAAGTGCATTTTTACCGCTCTGCTGGATAAAGCCCTCAACATCCTCAGGTGGATATCCCAGAAGCAGGCCCATCTCATGAGGAAACCACTCCTTGCCAAGTGCACCATCGCCGCCTGCCTGATCTGTCTGCGCCGGCTGTTTTGATGTGAAACGGCCTCTGCTCTTTAGGTACTGCTGGTATTTCTCACGGAATTCTGCAAGTATCTCCGGCAGATCCATGTCGTCATATCCCAGTTCTGACAAAAGTCTTCGAACATCATTTCTCTGGACAAATGCCCTGAGTTTTTTCACGTTGTAGATAAATACATTTACCCTGCCACAGGTTGTCCCCAGTGTGTACATACATATATCGCTATCCTTAAGTATCTCCACCATCTGGCGGTATCCGCTGAGTTTTATATTCAGAAGATTTGACACCTTGACCCCGGTTATCACCGGTGCGCACTGAAGTGCCATCTGAAGTTCCACATCACCGAGCTCCATGCCCTTCATGATCTCCCATGTATTTTCACTCATGCAAAAGCCTCCTTGTGACAAATATCTCTTTGAGTTAGTCTTTTCTAACTCCAACAAAAATACTACAGGATTCCCCTCTGAACGTCAATAACCCAGAGTGAGACATTTTCTCACTCCGGGTTATGTTATTGAGTAAAATTATGCATTTGCACTTTTTATAAACTGATCTTCTTAGAAAGCAGCGCTGCACTTCCAATATAACTTCCAATCATGCACACAAGATAGAGTGTGAACTGAGGAAGAGATGCATAAATCGCCTCCAGCATAGTAGTTGCCTGCATTCCCTCTCCAAGATGTGGAAGCTTGAATGCTATATAGCTCATCAGCACATATATCACTACGAAGAGCACAAAGCTTACAACACCCTTTATCTTCTTGTTCTGAAGCACTGTGGAAGACAGTGACACTGCAAGATATGCTACAGTGATCATTGTGAAGAACTGAATAAGTACGACCACTATAAATGCAGCAAGATTTGCAACGATTTCTCCAAGTGATGAACCATTTGTTCCGAGAATGCCATTCAGCATGATCTCCATACCAGCTATATTGCTGTTGTGAGACTTGATCACGTTGTAATCAACCACCATGATTATTCCAAGGAATATGACGAGCGTCGCACCGGTGAGCAGTATCGAGAGCAGCTTTGCACCGATGATCTTGAAGTTAGAAAGCGGTGTCATAAAGACCATATATCCCGTCTTATTCTTCAGATCCTGACTGTAAATGATCACTCCATATATGAGAACGAACAAATAAGCGGCAAATCCACCCATTATAAGGAAGATAAGTCCAAGTCCTACACATATATCTTTCTCCGCAAATACTCCTATCAGAAACAACAGTTCGGCTGCAGCAAGAGCCGTTATAACAACCAGAAGTGGAAATATTCCACGTCTGTATTCATATTTCATCATCTTTAACATAATATCTATCTCTCCTTCATCAACATACTTTACTAGGCATATATTTCCTTATACATATCAACTATCGACTTGCCCTTGCTCATTCTGAGTTCCTCCGCATCTCCCTGGAGCACACAGGTTCCGTCCTTGATAAAGAACGCATGATCCACGATCCTTTCAAGCTCATCCACAAGATGGCTTGACATGATCACCGCAGTATCATCTGATATATTCTTTACTATAGTGTTGATGATCTTTTCTCTCGCAATTATATCTATTCCGTTTAATGGCTCATCCAGCATGATGATCCTGCTGTCTCTTGACAAAGTTACCGCTATCTTGAGCTTTGCCAGCATACCTGATGACATGCTCTTTGCCTTCTGATCCGGATTCAGTTCCATCTCAGAGAGCAGCCCCATGTATTTGTCATAGTCAAAGTCATCAAAGAAATCCTTGTAATACTTTCCTATGTTCCTGCAGTTCATGTATCCGAAAAAGTAACTTTCGGTCGGCATATATGCTATGTCCTTCTTTGACCTGTATGTCATAGGTACCCCGTCCATGGTGATCGATCCTGAGTCCGGCTTGACCAGGCCGGCTATGATCTTCATCAAAGTTGATTTACCACTTCCGTTAGGACCAAGCAGCGCATATATGTGTCCCGGCTCTATCTCCATGGACAGGTCGGATATCGCTGTGGTCGTGATATACTTCTTAACCAGATGTTCGCATTTTAACATTGTATCTTTTCCCTTCTTTTTTTATTTACTTCCCATAATGTTTCTTCAGTAATTCAAGGATCTCATCAGGTGAGAATCCCATTCCGGTGAGCTGTTCATCAAAGACCTGTATAAGTTCTTCAATCTTCTCATTCTTCAGGTCATCTATCACACCTTCATCCTCTGTCACAAATGTTCCTATTCCACGTCTGGTATAGGACAGCCCCATAGACTCCATCTCACTGTAAATCCTCGCTGCAGTATTCGGATTTATCTGGTATTCTATGGCAAGCTCTCTTGATGACGGAAGTTTCGACCCCAGAGGCAATGTGCCCGCTATAATCTTCTGTTTGATATCTTCTATGACCTGAAGATATATGGGTATATTCGTCTTAAATTCCATCACATGCCTCCTTTTATCGATTCGTACATATTACGCACAGTCAATCTCTCATATATTCCCTGCACCACTGTACTAGCTGAATAGTACACTAATACAGACGTATTGTCAACAGCATTTGGGAAATAATACAATTTATTAAGCTTTTAGCCTGAGATGACTCTTTATCTCAAAACATCCGCCTTTTTATCTAGCAGTTTTTCCACACAAAAACCCCTCTTCACTGCCGATCAAACATATACCAGTTCAAAATCCTGTCCAGCTATGAACTGACTCACCCGCTTGATCCCGCAAAGAGGGGAATCAATATCCGTATATTCTATTTCCACTCAAACGTTTGTCTAGCATGCTCTGAGAACAGCCTCTCTGCTCTCACATACACTCATGTACAAATCCTCAACCCGGTCGGCAAACGTTCTTGTTGAGAACTTCTCAGTCGACCGCATTGCAAATGTTCTTAGACACGCTCTGTCACGTTCATTCATATCAAACCACTTTACCAACGCATTTTCAAATCCTTCCTCATCTGTGAATTCCCATCCATTTCTTCCCGGGTCAACCACATTTAAAAGGCATGGATCTTCCTTGCACAGAAGAGGAATTCCCGCTGCCAGAGCTTCCACATATGTAAGTCCCTGTGTCTCGCTTGTCGATGCGCTGACGAAGAAATCTCCAGCCTGATAATACTCAGCTACCTTATCAGGTGCGATCATTCCTGTGAATATCACACTGTCTGCAATGCCGAGCTCATTTACCTGCTGCTCTATATCTGCTCTGTACGGACCATCACCTACTATCATGAGAACTGTTCCAAATCTGCAGACTCTCTTCTGGCATCTGAGTATCTCTTCTACATTCTTCTCCTTTGCCAGTCTGCCGACATACAGAAGAACCGTCTGATCATCATCTATTCCGTACTGCTGTCTTATCTCATGCCTGCTGCCTGTTCCGATATATTTTCCAAATTTGTCAGGGTCTATTCCTGACGGTATGACACACACAGGGCACTCAACATCATACCTGTCAAGTACATCCTCGATCTTGCTGCTCGGAGCAATCATAGCATCGACCCTTGCTGAGAGCAGCCTTGTAAGCTTCTGTACCACCTTGCGTCCCCACGCTGCATTTGGTGAAAAGTAATGTGTGTAGTCCTCGTAAACCGTGTGGTAAGTGTGCACTATCGGGGTCTGCGTCTCATCTGCTATCTTCTTTGCCATGAAAAATGTTGAGAACTCGCACTGGGAATGGATGATGTCCGGGTTCCACTCTATGAGTCTGTCTATGACAGCTTTGATGACCGGCATCTTAAGTCTCGCCTCCGGATATATCTTGCCTGCGCCTATAGACGCCACATATATCACATCTCCATCTATATATGTATGGTGGTTTCTTGACAGGGTGAGTATCTTCACCTCATGTCCTCTTTTTTTCAGTTCCTTTGACAGATTCACCACCGACGTAACAACTCCATTTATAACAGGTTCATACCAATCCGTAGTAATAAGTATCTTCATGATCCATCGTCTCCTTTTTCATATGTATCACATTCAGTATGTTTTCTTCTTTTTTTCCATAACTCTAATGTGCCATATACATATAAATTCCCGCTGTAACAAATCTAAATATTATCTAAATTGTTTCTGTAACTTCAGCAAATGTCATGCTTCGGGTCAACCATCGTGTAAGATTGTAGGAATTTAATGTGAAATAATTTTGAAAACGCCTTGAATTTTTGGGAGAATATTCTTATACTATTATGGCAGTGTTAATAAAACACAATCGGTGCGTGGCTCAGCTTGGTAGAGCGCTTCGTTCGGGACGAAGAGGTCGTGGGTTCGAATCCCGTCGCACCGATTTTTTTATGTCTTTTAGTCAAATGTTACGTCTGATTTTTTATCCAATTCCGACTTATAATAATCCGCCTCATGATGTCCTGTCATCGCCGCTATGATAGAAGAAGGGAACTGACTGCATAAATTGTTATAATTTGTCACACCGGCATTGTACAATCTTCTCGCCGCCTGCAGGTGATCCTCCGCATTTGTGCAGCTATTCTGCAAAACCTCTATATTCTTGCTGGCTGACAATTCCGGATAAGCCTCAAGAACCGCATTTATACGCTCAGAAGCTGATCGCATAGTCTTACAAACCTCTGTCTTTTCGGCAAGTGTCATCCCCTTTCGGAGCTTTATCGCATCAAAAAATGTACTGCTCTCATATGTCATATATTTCTTCACCGCAGCATACTGCTTCGTGAGCAGATCATATCTCTTAGTGAGCGCGGCCTCCACGTCGGAGTCCAGCTCCCTCACCTTATTCTCCGCTGCCTTGATGGCATTTGACGTCTTTATCACATATGACAGACACGCAAGCACCACTATGATACCTGCCGCAAATATCCAAAAACCCGTATTCATTATCACGCAAATCATTTTCTTAACCTCCCGTTGATATCTATTTACTTTATATTAGCAGTGCCGCATCTATTACCTCCTGAAGCATGCGCAGGTATTTGTCCAGATAAGCCTCCACATCCTTCATTCCTTTTATCCTTTTCTCATCATCAAATGTCATGTATGTGTCACTCTTACTTATACACATATACAGCCGGTCCTCGTCAAATGCCACATGAAGGGCACTCTTCTCCCTCGGATACAGCGCAGCCAGCTTCTCCATCACATCCGGAGTGAGTATGTAAAATATATTCTCCTCGTCATCAGAATCAATGGTGAAAAGTAGATTAAAATCATCACTTTCTGTACCACGGATCTTCCCTCCGGCATCAGGGATTGCCTTGCTCTTCAAAATAGTTTTCATCTTGAGTTCAGAATTGCCCATAAGCCCAAGCGCCGCAGATGACCGCTTCCGATACGGTATCTCCACAACTATCCCTCCGAACAGCTTGTCGATCTTCTTCTCCCTGTCACCATCGCTGTCCTCATAGTAATATTCGTACTCCATATACTCATAGCTGCTCCTGAAATGAACACCTCTGTATGTTCCCTCTATCAGATCACGCCCCACGACCGGCAGTGGCTGTCCGTCCAGGGTAAATGATCTGCCGCCAAAACAGTTCAGCCTGCGCATCTGCTCCTGCGAGATTCCGCCCTGATGATCGTATATGCTGCCATCGCCGTATTTCCTTTTGACCGTCTGCGGGATCAGTTCCGTGTATAAACTGTCACCTGCCAGCACAGCGGATCTCTTTCCTTTTCTTATACATCTATATATAAGGAAAATGACTACGCCGTATACCAGGATAAGTACGCCGGGGCTGACTTTCACTGTGCCATTTTCCCCGCTGACAATTTCTACACTTCCACCTGCTCCAATTCCTAATATCTTATCCAGCTTATCAAAGATTGGGATTACAATGTCTCCGCCATTTATCACGCCTGCACCATCCAAAGCCCCAAATGCAAATAACGCCAGAGCCACAAATCCGAGTATTACCCATACTATCCGGTATTTTTTCTTTCTTGACGCCTTTTCATGCTCGTCTCTTATCTCATAGCTGCCGGCCGCCTTTTCCTGCTCATATTCCCGGATCAGGTCATCTGCCCCCTCATCTGGTCTTGCTTCGCCGTACAGCCGCTCCTCTATCTCCCGCTGCCAGATAGCATCTAACGCATCCCATCTTCTCTGTATCTGGGCGTCTGTCATGCCCTGCCTTCGCATCTCCTTCTCCCTCTGGCTCCGGTAGATCCTTGAATACATATTTGGTGGGCCTGCATCCGGCCCTAAGTACAGCCTGTCCCTCTCATCCATAGGCATGTCTGCATACGCATCACCTGGCATGAACGTTCCATCTGCATAGTCCCTGATGTGATACTCCGCCGATTTCTGCGCATAGTCCATCGCCCGGGTAAGCCTCTCTTCGTGGTTTTTTGTCATATGTTTACTTCTCCTTTTGCAGTGTGCGAATGTATATGTCTTTTTATTATAATATCACCATTTAGGGCGGACTATCAGCTGCGTGTAAAATTTCGGTCAAGTTTTTCAATAGCCTTTTCAAATTTAAAGTTCATTTAAACTACCACCCCTACAATGCATTTAAAGGATTGATACAGAAACAATATCAATCAGGTACAAATACAGTTAAACGCATGAAAATCAAACTCACGAAAGGGGTCTTTATTATGAAGAAAAAGAATATAACACTCATATGCGCACTTGACATGACACTTTCCGGAAACAGCACCTTCACCGGAACTGTCAACGTCATTGACAACGAAGACGGAGGAACCGCCGTATCTGACAACGCTGTTATCACCATCGAAAATGGAAGCACATGGAACCTTACCGGCAACTGCATGATAAGCAACCTGACAAATAACGGAACAATCAACTTCAATGGATATACCATCACCTTGGCTGACGGAACTGTGTTGTCAGAGTAACACCTATAGAACGAAAGGGGTCTGACCCCTTTTTTATCCAATATCACAGGCAGGTCATCAGATCTTATCTGGTGGCCTGCTTTTTTATGGCGGCATCTTTTCCGCACAGTTGATATTTCAATATCTGCAATGTATTATGTATAACCGCAGTTATATGCTGGATCATCACAATCATTTCAACCGTGGGCGCTGTCTATGTGAAGAAGCGTTCCTGTATATCCGTCTCAGACCAGACAAATATGTGATCAATCAAAAACAAGTATAAAACACCTCCGAGCTGTCCATACTCTATTTAGAAGAAAATACTCAGACTGTCAGACGTTATTTCTGCAATACAGTCAATATGTATTTCCCAGATAGTTTCATATTTCAGGAGGTATACAGTACATGTCAAATATGTTTTGCTTTCAATGTCAGCAGACAGCGGGCGGCTCTGCCTGTGTCAATACCGGAGTGTGCGGCAAACAGCCGTCCACCTCAAATCTACAGGACGAGCTTGTATGTGAACTCATAAAGCTCGCCGAACTCTCCAAAAAGGAAAATAAGCACAGTGAGGTCGCCGACAGACTAATAATAGACGGCCTCTTCACCACCCTGACAAATGTCAACTTTGACGACAGCGCTATAAAAGAATTTATGGGAAGAGTTAAAAACGAGCAGAACAAGATCAGCAGATCTGAGGCTGAAAAGATACACGTGATAGATCTCTGGGATGGCGACACTGATGTTGTATCACTGCGCTCCACCCTTCTATTTGGTCTCAAGGGTATGGCAGCATATGCTCACCACGCCATGAACCTTGGATACACAGATAATGAAGTTTTGAAATGGTTCTACAAAGGACTTTGTGAGGTAAACAAAGAGCACAGCGTTACAGAATGGATAGAGCTCATCATGGAATTTGGCAAGGTCAACTTCAAATGCATGGAGCTGCTTGACAAAGCAAACACAGAATCATTTGGCAATCCTGTACCTACAAGGGTAAATGTCGACATTAAAAAAGGGCCATTTATCGTGGTCTCCGGTCACGACCTGAACGACCTGTCACAGCTTCTTGAGCAGACTGAAAAGTCAGGTGTAAATGTATATACACACTGTGAGATGCTTCCGGCGCACGGCTATCCGGAGCTTCACAAATATCACCATCTGGCGGGCAATTTCGGAACGGCATGGCAGAGCCAGCAGACAGAATTCGAGAACATACCCGCACCGGTGCTCTTCACCACCAACTGCCTCATGCCTCCAAGGCCCAGCTACAAGGACAGGATCTACACCACATCAGTCGTTGGCTATGATGGCATGGTTCACATCACCGGCACAAGAGCCGGCAAAAAGGACTTTACCCCGATCATAAAGCACGCACAGAAACTTGGCGGCTATGAACACGACAGAAGCATGAGCGGTATAAACGGAGGCCACATGCTCACAACAGGATTTGGTCACAGCGCAGTGCTGTCACAGGCCGGCAAGATCATAGACGCCATCAAGGCAGGTCATATCAAGCACATTTTCCTTGTGGGCGGCTGTGATGGTGCGCATCCGGGGCGCAATTATTACACGGAATTTGTGAAGCAGACTCCTATGGACACTATTGTCCTCACCCTCGCCTGTGGCAAATACCGTTTCAACGATCTCGACCTCGGAGAAATCGACGGAATACCAAGAATACTCGACATGGGTCAGTGCAACGATTCCTACAGCGCCATCAAAGTCGCTCTGGCTCTGGCCGATGCATTTCATTGCAGCATAAACGATCTCCCACTCACCCTTGTCCTGTCATGGTATGAGCAGAAGGCTGTCTGCATCCTTCTCACCCTGCTGTCGCTGGGCGTGCGCAATATGTATATCGGACCGACCCTTCCGGCATTCATGTCTGAGACTGTGGTGAAATATCTGGTGGAAAACTATCAGCTAAACCCGATCACTGCTCCTGAACAGGATATGGATGCAATCCTTAAACGATAAAAATACGTTCCAAAAATAAAGCTGCATTATCAATTTGATGATAGTGCAGCCTTACTTTGGGCGGATTATATCACTTGCCAAAAGCTTTGTCTACAGTTTTTACTAAACTCTCCAAAACGTATATAAATCAATGGGTTACACTGTCTTGAATATATCATTTATACTCTCCGCCATATCTGCATTTATCCCTATAGCCCTACTACCAAGGCTTTCAGGGACCACCGCCTGATCGAGATTTAACCTGATAAGTGTTATGTTATCGTGTTCGCGTGTCAGCTTTTCAAAAGGAAATCGGATTATGGTTGGCGTGTTGAATCCAACTCCAAGCTCAAGAAGCACAAGCTTCCTATCCAGTGATCTGGCGACAAAATCGCCGAAGCTCCGCTCCGCCTTATACCACACACTGTCCTGCACAAAATATCCATCCTTTCGCAGGTTCATATCCATAGGACCTCCACAGACAGGACAACGTGGAACCATATATGTTGGAACCTTGCAATCTCTTCTTGCCTGATCCATTTGCAGGAATATCTCTTTTGCATCGTATGTCTTGTTATGACAGGCATGCACGCACTGTATATGAAAGTAATCGCCCTGGGTGCAGAATATCTTCTCCTGCGGCAGCCCGGCTTTCACAAATTGTCCATCCGCATTGGTACTCAACACAAATATATCTTTTCCGGAAAGTCCATCCAGAAGCTTCTTGTGAAGCGGTGTGACATCCAGTTTTATCCCGCCCAGCACAGCCTGCTTTGACCAATATCCCCAGTAACTCTCCTCATCAGGATATGGGTAGAATCCCGCACTGTACATATCCTGCATATATGGGCCATTCCCATATTTCTGCTTAAACTCATCAAAGTTCTTCTCAAAGAAATCACCGCCATACTGAGCTCCTGCCGCTGCACTCATGCCAGCCCCCGCACCTATGAGCACGCAGTCCGCATCAGCTATCGCCTGTGCTGCCTGCATTATCTGTTTTTCATATGGATCGCTCTGATATACGTAATCTCTTGCGGGAGTTCCACAGAGGAATGACTCAAATGTTATTCTTCTTTTTAATAGACCTGTATCTCTCACTTTTTCACCTTCTCTTTAATCTGTTCTTATCCTATGTCAAAACTGCTATTGAACTTTTAATCTCCTGCTGGCCTAAAATATCATCATAATTATGTATGTACATATATTTGCCAATATACCACTATTTCCTATTCAAGCAACTTTCTATATATCCTCTCATCATCTTCCTTAAACACATTGAATACCACCTTTATTCTGCTGCCTGTCTCTTGCCTGTATGCTTTGACAGTCTCCACAGCTATCTCGGCAGCCCGCTCATTTGGAAACATAAATACGCCTGTGGATATACAGCAAAATGCTATAGAATCTGCGCCGTTTTCGTCAGCAACCGCAAGACAGCTTCTATAGCAGGACGCCAATAAACGTTCGTGTTCTGCTGTAAGCCTCCCCTGCACGATCGGGCCGACTGTGTGGATCACATATTTGCACGGAAGGCTGTATGCCGGGGTTATCTTCGCCTGTCCTGTCGCTTCTTCATGTCCCTGCTCATGCATGATCTCACCACATCTGTTTCTCAGCTGCACCCCCGCAAATGTGTGGATGCAGTTATCGATACAGTTGTGGCATGGCACGTAACATCCGGTCATGCCGCTGTTGGCAGCATTTACTATAGCTGAGACCGCAAGCCTTGTTATGTCCCCACGCCACACGTATGTATCCTTCTGGATCTCTGGGATGTCACAAAGCTCCACTATGCCTTTCTCATCATTTACCTGTGTCAGATATTCATCTTGTATCTTCAGAAATTCTGAGTCGATGTCTCCCGGCATCCTGACATTCATAAGGGAACGTAATAGTCTGCGCTGCTCCTCGCTGCCAGAGGGAATCTGCATACCGGCGCAGTCGCTACGTTCCTCAAGCAACCGTTTTATCAAATATATTCTTCTCTCACTCTGATTCATTTGTTTCCTCCTATATTTCCCAACGGGGGTCAGGCCCCCTCCAGAACTTCCAGGGTAGAATTGGGGTCTGACCCCCTCATTCTTTACTCAAGCCCCGCCACAAGGCTGTACTGGCAATCCCTGATCTGTCCATCCGGCAGATTGCACTGATGTCTCTGCCTGTAGACAAGCTGTGCCACAAAATCTGTCGCCGGATTTTTCAGTATCTCCGCCGGAGTATCGTACTGTTCAACATTGCCTTTGTTCATAACAAGCACTTTTGTGCCAAGCAGAAGCGCTTCCGATATATCATGCGTCACGAACATGATGGTTATCTTCGTCTCCTCGTGTATTCTCTTGATCTCCTGCTGAAGCTGTGCTCTCGTTATCTCATCGACTGCACCAAATGGCTCGTCCATCAGCAGTATAGATGGTGATGCCGCAAGTGCTCTGGCAATACCTACTCTCTGCTGCTGCCCACCGGAAAGTTCTCCCGGATACCTGTTCTTTATCTCCTCATCAAGCCCCACTATCTTCATCCATTTGGATACGGCGGTCCTTGTCTTTGCCCTGTCCTTTTTATTTAGAAGATTTGGAACATATGATATATTCTCTTCCACTGTCATGTGAGGGAAAAGCACGCTTCCCTGTATAGAATAGCCAATGCTTCTGCGAAGCTCAATAAGATCTTTGTTCCTTATATTCTCACCGTCTATAAGTATATCTCCATCCGTGGCATCGATAAGTCCATTTATCATCTTAAGAGCTGTCGTCTTGCCGCAGCCTGACGAACCCACTATGGTTACAAATTCTCCCTGCTCCACGGTAAGGTTGAGATTTTCTATGACCGTCTTATCGCCATATGCTTTTCTTATATTCTTAAATTCAATAGCCGCATTCATTATATAAACCTCCAAATCTATAGTAACAAACCCTAACTTCTTCCTGCCAACTCTATGCATCAAGTTTTTCATCAAAATCTAACTTATCCATGTATCTCTCTACACATAGGGTGTTCAACAGAACCTGACACATCAAATCAAGACAAGCCGACTTCAAATCATCTTTTCAATAAACTATTATTCTTCAGGAATTCCTCCGCAACATCCCTCGGCTCCCTGCCTTCAGTCTCAACGTCATAATTCATCTGCGCCATGTCGCTGTCGGTTATGGTGCCCGCAAGCTTATCCAGCACGTCCTTTATCTCCGGATGACTTTCAAGAACCTCATTTCTGACAACATTTCCGCACATGTATGACGGGTAGAAATTCTTGTCATCCACCAGCACAGTCACATCCGATGCCGCAAGCTGTCCATCAGTTGTAAATATATTCATCACATCTATCTTTCCTTGATTGATCGCCTGATATTTGAGTCCGATATCCATATCCATCGTCTTCTTGAAATTAAATCCATACTCGTCGCAGAGCGCATCATATCCATCCTCGCGCTCAAAAAAATCATACTCCGCACCAAAGATAAGCTTGTCCGATACTGCTCTCAGATCCGAATATGTCTTGATGTTATATTGGTCAGCAATCTCCTTACGCACCACCAGACCATAGGTGTTATTGAAGCCGTACATGCCCACCCAGCTCATTCCAAATGAATCTTCGTATTCACTCTCAAGCTCCGTGAACATATCCTCAGTGTACAATCCGTCTTTTTTCAGTACCATGTTCCATGCAGTACCAGTGTACTCAGGATAAATGTCAAATTCTCCGCTCTCCATGGCTGGCTGGATATTCGATGTTCCTCCGCCCACACCCTGGGTGATCTCTACATCGAGATCCGTGTCCTGTTCGATCAGGATGTCGAGCATCTCACCGAGTATGTACTGTTCTGTCATCGGCTTTGTTGCGATGTGCATGGTATCCTTTTTGCCCTTTGGCACAACCTGGACCAGCACCAATATCAGGACCAGCATCACACATACCACTGCCATTATCCTGTTCGTCTTCTTTGCCCTGACGCTTCTCTTTGAAAGACGCCTCTCCACAAATCCCAGAACAAAGTCAAATGCCAGCGCAAGCAGCGCAATGAGCAGACTTCCTACCATTGTCATCGCAGTGTTATTTGTCGTGATACCCCTGTAGATCGCCACGCCAAGGCCGCCAGCACCGATGAATGAGGCTATACCGGCAAGCGCTATTGTCATGGTCACCATGTTTCTGATTCCGGAGAGTATGACTGGCATTGCAAGCGGAAGCTTGACCTTGAACAGGATCTGAGTTCTTGTACTTCCCATGCCCTTTGCCGCCTCAATGATGTTCTCATCCACATTTATAAGTCCGGTGTTGGTATTTCTGACCATCGGCAGTAGGGCATATATAGTAAGTGCGATGACAGCCGTCGCATTTCCCACACCCGAAAAAGGTATGAGGAATCCCAGCATGGAAATAGACGGAATCGTGTACAGGAAATTTATCACTCCGAGCGTCGGCTTTGACGCCCTCTGATATTCACTTATCAGGATTCCTACCACGCCGCCAAATACTATGGCGATCACAATTGCAAGCAACGATATCTCTACATGCTCCACGAGAAGATTAAGGAAAAATCCTTTCTTCTCAAGCAGCAGTGTCCACATTTCTTTTAACATGTTATTCCCTCCTCAAACTTTATCCTGTGGATTCGGCTTCTATCACAATTTTCTCACCGCATCTACCGGACACTCTTCAAAGCATAATCCGCAGTGCAGGCAGTGAATCTGGTTAATCACAAAATCATTGATGCACTTTTGCGGACATATCTGCTATCATCCGGGTACACACTGTTCATGGATGGATTCTCCTCAAATATCCTGTCGATCCACATCTTCTGGTCATCCAATTTGCGTGCCTTTCCGTTCAGCCTTATCATCTGGTATTCTCTGTTCATTCCGGTTATCGCAACACTTCCATCACACATGAGCTGGGAATAAAAGTCCTTGCCCCTCGCTGTACAGAAATAGATTTTTTCTCCTTCCACCAGCATTATGTCTATTATCCTTATCTGTGGCATGCCCTTGTCATCCACCGTGGCAAATGCCACATCCTTTATCTCCCTGAGTATCTGCAGCATCTCTCTGTGTTCATTGCTTTACCTCCTCGTCTTTTTCTTATCTCTTGAGCACTATTCTATAAGAGGTTATCTATTAAAAAAAGTACGCACAATATTGTGGCGTAGTTACCTGAAGGTTACTATTGTGGGAAATCAAGGATAAATAAAAAATTATGACATAAAAATAACCATACCTCATATGAAGTATGGTCATCTAATAAACCGTTATATTACTCAGATATTTCTTCCCTGGTACTGAACGGTTACTATATATACTCTATTTTGTTCCTTATCAATCTTGAATATTACGATGTAGTTATCTACTATCAGTTGCTTATATCCTTTTCCAGCAAATTGCCCAACCAAACGATCCTGATGTGATTCAGGCAATTGTTCAAGTGATTTTATCGCATCCCATATCCTATCCGTTTGTCCCTTTGCATTCTCCGGGGTCATCTTCTCAAGCGCTATATATGCATATATGTCATCGATATCACGAAAGGCTCTGGGATATAAGATTACGCTATATTTATCCATAGTATTTTTTGTTCAGACTTTCTATAGCACTGTCTACCGATATCAGTTCAGCCCCGTTCTCTACTTCTTTTTCAGCTTCATAGATTGCCTGATCAATCCTGTTGATCTGCGCAAATTTTTCGTACAGCTCTGCACTCATTACAACTAAATCACTATATCCATTTTTTGTAATAAAAATAGGCTCCTGTTTCTTATGAGCTAATTCTGAAATCTCACTTGTATTTCTCAAATCTCTAATTGGCATAATAGTTGGCATGATCAGCACCTCTCTTTCTTGTGTCATTATTGTAGCATAATTATGTCACGCTGTAAATGTACAATCTTATGTCAACTGTCACCCCAATATGCGCATTCATATTATAAAGCTGGTGTATTTATAGTATGTATGGTGTAATCCGCCTATAAGTAACCAAAAGAAACTATTGGATTTTATAACCCTATTAAATATTTTTATTAAGAGGTAATTATTATGAGCGACAAATTAAAAGAATTGCCGGCATGTCCGGTTGAGACGACACTAAGTCTTATCGGCGACAAATGGAAGGTTCTGATCCTGAGAGATCTGATAACCGGCACAAAGAGATTTGGAGAACTGAAAAAATCCATCGGAACTGTTTCACAGAAGTTTCTCACCGCGCAGCTCCGTGACATGGAGGAAAATGGACTCGTCCACAGAGAGGTGTATGCGGAGGTTCCTCCCAAAGTGGAATACTCACTGACTGAACTCGGTCAAAGTCTCCAGCCTGTGCTTGATGCAATGAGAAACTGGGGCGAGGATTACAAAAGCAAGAATGCCTGAAAACAACTCTGTTATATACAAAGCAAGGGCTGACTACTCTGTTTAGAGCAGTCAGCCCAATTATTGTCAGCCGACAATTTTGTCTAATTCCCGCTTAACCTTCTCAAGCTCTGCCTTATAGTCTGCCAGATGTCTCTTCTCCTGCTTTATCCTATAAACATAATTGCTGGTATCCTGGGAAGTTCCTTTCTCCTCCTGGCGGCAATGAACGTACATAGGAATCTCTTTTGCGGCACGTCTTATCACATATGCTATGAACGAAACCACCATAGCCCCAACAAAGATAAACAAATACGTCTGTGCAACGAACCTGTACGCTATAAGCGCCGCATTTGCCGCTATATAAGCAAATATTCCCACGACAACCAGAATCAGGATCATAGTGATCTTGAAATTTTTCAACAACGCCGAGTATTTTAACTCACAGGCAGCTATCTTTTTCTCGGACTCAGAGATCAAATTCTCTGTATCCCGGATTTTAGCCATGAGCTGCTCCATGCGATACTCATCACCTATTTCTTCATTTAATTTTTCCTGTGATACCGATAAATGCATAAATCCCACTCCTTCTTATTTTAATATCAATCTCACTTCCACTCCCCCATCGACATTCTTCATCTCACAGTCAAATCCATGTCTGTCCATGATGACCTTGACGATTGAAAGTCCAAGTCCGGTGCCCTTATGTCCATGACGACTGTTATCACCCTTGACAAATGGCTTCCACACATTTTTCAGTGTGTCCTTATCAAGCGGTTCGCAGGAATTGACAAATGACACCTCTTTGTCATAGATATCCACCGTGATGTGTCCGCCGCCAGTCACATACTTCACAGCATTGTCCATGATATTCTTTATCACCTGATTCATAAGCGTCTCGTCTGCATGTACTGTGCAGGCACCATTTACCTCAATAGATACATTCTTCTCTTTTATCCTCTCAGCATACTCCTCTGCCACTGAATTTACTATAGCAGTGATATCCACATCAGTCTTATGGAGCTTAGTGCTCACATCCTCAGCCTTTGCCATATCTAGAATCGATGCTATCTGAGTATTCATCTGGAGAACTTCATTGATTATGTTATCCGTGTAATGCCTGTTCTTCTCCGGATTGGTTTCATCCCGCAGGTTCTCTGCATTGAGCTGGATAACCGCAAGGGGACTCTTCAGATCATGAGCCATGGCATTGGATGTTGTACGTCTGTACTGCTCCATGTCGTAAGCCGACAAGTATGTCTTATACATGGCATAGGCAATTGCAAGTGAAAGTATCACGCACAGAACAACTATACCCGCCCAAGTGCATATCATAAGCACTCCAACCAGTGATTTCCAGATATTTGTATGGAAGTCTGAAACGATATAATATCCATTGCCCAGATCAGACACCTCCGTGGTGTGGTGTCCAAAGCCGCATTTGTATTCTTTTTCGGCATACCCCTGAACGCCATCAGAATCTGCCTCTGAGGCAGCATCTATCAGCTCATCCACATTCTCATATTCATCAATGTCTGCACAGTATAAAGATCCCCCGACAATATTTAACGATACCCTGAATCCCTTTGACATATCAAGTCTTACATAACCATCAGGAATATTGTCATTAGTCACTGTATATACCGTATAGTCATCTTTAAATTCGGTTGTCCCGTCTTCTTCTGTCACCAGAAAATCTTCATCACAGTCGATATAAGTATATTTCCCAACCCAGTAATTGTTGCCCTTGACATATATCTCCAGGGGCTGCATATCTCCGGACGAGGGAACTTTATACATTTCCTTGAACATCTCCCTGTCCTCTTCAGGTGTACATGAAAGGTAGTAAGTTTTTCCATCTGCATCATCTATTCCCATAAATACATGCTCTCCAGTTGATGCCACCTTTGAAGTACTTCCATCGGCATCCCTGTGATACACTGCCAACACGCCGTCTTCCGAATCCAAATCACCTATCACAGCAAGGCGGGCCATCGAACAATAATATTCTATCGTTCCGGCAAATGCGTTCTCAGCTGTCTGAAATTCATAATCCACAGCTTTTTCCGCTTTGCCATCTGCCGCATTTCTAAAATTCTTCGCAGCCTCCTGCTCAGCTGTATTGACTACTTTATCAAGATGCTCCTTTGCATTGTCCACACTGTTGTTATACATTGAGATAAGCATCTCAGTCACTATTGCTCCCAGCACTGATACTGCCAATATAAATGGCACAAATACCTTCAGGAAGAACATGCCAAACTTCTGTTTCTTCCGGTACATTTTTACTTCTGATCTCTTTTTACTCATAATCCATTCCCCCAATATCCATAATCCTCATGCCTTGCGGCATAGCTCCCATCAGTCCATCCTGTATCCCTTTGCAAATACTGTCTTGATCTTTTTTCCCGACTCCCCAAGCGCCTGGCGAAGTTTCTTGATGTGGTTATCAACTACCCTGTCGCTACCCTCATAATCATAGCCCCACAACCTGACCAGAAGGTCATCCCTTGTGATAAGCATTCCTCTGTGCTCCATAAAGTACTTCAGCATGGCGTATTCCTTCGGTGCAAGCCTCACCTCGTTCCCGGCGACAAATACCTGAAGCCTGTCCGGATAAATCACGATATCATATGCCTCTATGCTGCTCTTCTTCTCCCACAGCCCCTTACTTCTTCTGAGGAATGACATGATCTTTGCAGAAAGCTCCGCCATGGAAAACGGCTTCACCACATAGTCATCGCAGCCTATGTCATAGCCATACAGTCTGTCCTCCTCCCTGCCCCGTGCAGTCAGAAAAACGACAGGCACATAACTCTTTGCCCTGATGGTTCTGCATATCTCAAATCCATCTGCCCCCGGAAGCATGACGTCCAGCAGCACCAGATCGTATTCGTTCTCATACACAAGCTCCAGTGCCTTATCCCCATCATCAGCCCAGGTGAAACAGGTCTCATATTCTGCTTCCATGCCGTTCATATAGTCCATTATTCCCTCGGCTATCTTCTGCTCGTCCTCAACTAGCAATATGTTGTACTTCATATTTCCTCCCTGTAGCAGCTTTGCATTCTGTATACCTCACAGCGCCGTGCCACTCTATGTAAATCATCGATATCTAAGATTCTGAACACAGTATACTTCAAACTTGTATCCTTTTTGTATCCGTTTAAATAAATTTTCCGGCATTCATTAATATAAAAATCCCATCGACTCATACATTATCTTTCACATATCTTAATCCATGAATCGATGGAATCTTTCCCACTTACTGATAAAGTCCATATAATGATAAAATTCAAAATATAAATAGAGCCACTTGCTCAACCTTCAGTTAAAACTGATTTCTAAAAGTGCTTAATTTTATCACTTTATGGAAATAAACTTCCAAAAAGTGATAAATCCAAGAAATATTTTATCTTTTCGCCATTTTGCAAAGAAAAAGATAAAAACAGCTTGTTATCTCTCATTTCACGTTTGTCGATCTCTGCCACGTTCGCTGATCTCTGCCACGTCCTCAGATTGTTAGATTCTTATGTCTAACATTTCGAGGTTGCTACATTTTTAGATGTCCATCAAATGTAAGTTGAATTGGTGCTTTTTATATTATAACATTCTATGCTTTTATGGCTGAACTTATAATATCGCATACCGTATCTTGGGAAATCCCCATTTTCTGGCTGATTTCATCGGCTGTAAGTCCCATATCCAGGTAGGCTTCTATCTTGCCCTCTATCTTACCTTCTATCTTTCCCTCTATCTTGCCTGCTTGTTTTCCTTCAATCATGCCCTTTTTTCGGCCTTCTTCCAAGCCCTGGCGCATAGCCTCGTTCTTTATACCCTGACTTGCGTTACACATGGCATCCACACTCCTTTCGATATCATTCGAGTAAGGTATACTAAATTCATTCACAATTATATCTTTTCTCTCTTCTATGCTCATATTCGATGAAAAGAATGTCTCAAGTAGGCGCAGCAACCGCTCACTGTCATCTGCAGCATCAACCACATCTTTAGATAAACAGATCTGTATCACTGAGAGAAGATCATAGTAATCTTCTCTCGCATAGTGTCCCACCAGTTCTTTCTTATCAATCGAATACTCTGTGATTGTATTCTCAACATCTGCATTGCAGTTAATACAGATCCATATCGAATACACCTTCTTTATATCCTGATAATTAGAATTGACAAATTCTACATTCTTCTGGGCGGATATACTTCTCGCCACATAATAGATACCTCTGGTCACTATGTCATACTTGAGGTTCTGGATCTCATTCTGGGCCTCGATATTTATTATCAGCTTTATCGTCTCGTTCCTGTCTGGCACTAAGACGTCGAAAAGTATGTCAAATAAGACATTCCCTTCCTGCCTGGACTTCCGGTTCGGGTCTTTGCCGCTTA